>CAZOTG010000254.1:0-3935 GCA_964582585.1 uncultured Chromatiaceae bacterium
CGGCGGTGATCATGGCCTTGGCGTCGATGGCCATGGGCACCTTCACCTCCACGGCATCCATGCCCTTGGCCTTGGCCTGCTCCACCGACAGGCCGACGAAGGCCGCTTCGGGACGGGTGAAGATCACGCCGCAGTCTTTGTCCTGATCGTATTTCAGATCCTCGCCGAGGATGTTGGCGGCGGCGACCCGGCCCTGCTGGCCGGCGGTGTGGGCCAGCATGTAGCCGCCGATGACGTCGCCCACGGCGAAGATATGCGGCACGCTGGTGCGGCAGCGGACGTCGGCGGTGATCACGCCCTTGTCCACGGCGACGCCGGCCTTGTCCAATTCCAGCGGCTCCAGCACCGGCCGCTTGCCGGTGGCCATCAACACATAGTCGCAAACAACCTTGTTCTTTTTGCCCTCGCCGTCTTCGAAGATCAGCTGCATCTTGCCGGGCTTGCCCTTGATCTCGGCAACCTTGGCGCCGGTGTGGATGGTGAGGCGCGGATCGTCGTTGAGGATCTGGGTGAGGTTCTTGGCCACTTCCGGCTCCACCTCGGCGAGGATGCGCGGCTGCGCCTCCACCAGCACCACCTCACTGCCGAAGTCCTGGAAGATCTGCGCCATCTCCACGCCGATAGCGCCGCCGCCCACCACCGCCAGGGTCTTGGGCACCTGCCGCAGGTTCCACACGGTGTCGGAGGTCAACACGCCGCCGCTCTCCAGATTCTCGCGGGCGCCGGGGATGGGCGGCACGAAGGGCGGCGCACCGGTGGCGATCACCGCGCAGCCGAAGGTGATATGTTCACCCTTGCTGCGGTCGCCGGGCAGGGCGCGGGCATGACGCTCGTCCTTGTTGCCCGAGGTATCGACAAACACGCGGTGATCGGTCTCGAAATGGGCGTAGCCCTGAATCACCTTGATCTTGACGCCGGTGTCGGTCTTGAGCGCCATCTCGCCGCGGGTCTCCAGCACGTTGCGGCGGGTCTTTTCCAATTTCTCCCAACTCAGGCGCGCCTCTGTGGTGCCTTCCACGCCCAGGTGTTCGTCGTGGACGCGATCACGGATGCGGTCCGCCGCGGCGCGCCATGCCTTGGACGGAATACATCCACGCCACAGGCATTCGCCGCCGGGGAACGGCGCGTCGTTGATCATCGCCACCTTGATGCCGTGCTCGGCGAGATCGCGGGCACAGTCTTCGCCGCCCGGCCCGCCGCCGATCACCACCACGTCATAGTCCCAATCCCCTTCGGGGATGGCCGAGCCTAAAGGTCCCATCCAGTCCTCCGGTTGTTCGATCACGCTCTTGAGGGTGGTCAAAAATACCGCCGCCTCGGCGCCGTTCGCCACGCGGTGATCGGCGGTGACCGTGAGCGGCATGCCCTCCTTGCCCGCGGTGGAGATGGCCAGGATCGCCGCGGTCCCCGGCGTGGGAATGGCATCGAAATAACTGACGCCCAGCATCCCCATGTTGGAGACCATGAAGGTAGGGTTGGCGTATTCCTCGGGGGCGAGACGGCGCTTACGGGCGCGCTCCACCAGACCGCCCCAGGCCTCGTTCAATTCTTCCAGGCTCTTGGATTCGCAGTGGCGCAACACCGGCACCACCAGACCGCCGCCGTCGGCGGCCACCGCCATGCCGATGTCGATGGTGTCGCGTTCCACCAGCTTGTCCACCGGCTGATAGCACCAGTTGATGCGCGGATTCTTCTTGATCGCCTCGGCGCAGGCCTTGGCGATGGCCACGGTCACCGACACGCCCTTGTTCTTGGCGGCCTTGATGAGGGCCTCGGGCCTGGCGTTCACCGACACCCGGAAGGTGGGCATGGTGAGCGACGCCGTCATGGAATGGCTCACCGCCTTTTCCATGGAGGTCATGGCACGCCCCACGCCCGGCACCTGAATCTCCGGCATCATATGCGCCGGCATGGCCGCCACCATCTCCGTGGGCCGTTCGATAGGCTGCGCCTTCATCACGTCGTCGCCGGTGATGACGCCATGGGAGCCGGTGCCGCGCACGTTGTTGAGATTTACGTGCAACCCGCCCGCCAGTTTGCGCGCATAAGGCGTGGCCAGTTTGTTGTCCGGGCGCGGCGCGGGTTTGGCGGTGCCGGAGATTACCGGCGCCGCCGCGGCTTCGCGTTTGACCGGCGCAGCACTGGCAGCGGCCGCCGGGGCGGCCTCTTTTTTTGCCGGCGCTGCGCCCGCGGCGATGCTGCCCTGCTGAACCTGTTCGGCGCTATCCACCAGATAAGCCAACACTCCGCCCACATGCACCATGCTGTCCACCTCGGCGCGCGGCCCGGAGAGATAGCCTTCGCGGAACACCTCCACGTCCATCACCGCCTTGTCGGTCTCCACCGTGGCGACGATGTCGCCGCGGGAGATCTTGTCGCCGGGATTCTTCTCCCAGCTCACCACCAGACCCTCGGTCATGGTGTCGGAGAGCTGGGGCATCTTGATGGTGTAGGTGGCGCCGGCGGGGGCCTCGGGCTCTTTTGCGCTTGCGGCGGCGGGCGCTTCCTGGTGATGGGCCTGTTCAGGCTGAGGCGCGGCGGGCGCTTCCGGTGCGGCGGCGACCTGGGGCTTTTCGGCCGGGACGGCGGCTTCGCCGCCCTGCACCTCCTCGGCGCTCTCCACCAGATAGGCGATGGCCCCGCCCACCGGCACGGTGGCGTCCACCGGCGCGATGGGGCCGGACAGATATCCGGCGCGGAACACCTCCACGTCCATCACCGCCTTGTCGGTCTCCACCGTGGCGACGATATCGCCGCGCTCGATCTTGTCGCCGACATTCTTCTCCCAACTCACCATCACCCCTTCGGTCATGGTGTCGGAGAGCTGGGGCATCTTGATTACATACGGTTCAGCCATGGTGTTTCCTAAGATTTCTTAACCACGGAGAACACGGAGGACACGGAGGAAGATTTTTGTGGAAAGCAAAGTCAGCATGACGCTTGCCTTTACTTAAAATAACTTTTCTTCTCCGTGCTCTCCGTGCCCTCCGTGGTTAATGCTTATTTCCCGAAAAGCTTATGCACCGCCTCCACTACGCGCTTGGCATTCGGTATGGCGGTCTTTTCCAAGTGGTGGTTGTAGGGGATCGGCACGTTGGCCGCCGAGACCCGCACCGGGGCGGCGTCCAGGTCGAAGAAGCATTCCTCGTTGATGATGGCCATCACCTCGGCGCCCACGCCCACCGGCGCCTCCGCCTCCTCCACCACCACGGCGCGGTGGGTCTTGCACACCGACTGCTTGATGCCGGCACGGTCCAGGGGGCTCAGGGCGTAGAGGTCCACCACCTCGCAGTCGATGCCTTCTTTGGCGAGCTGTTCCGCGGCCTGCACGCACCAGTGCATGGAGACGTTGTAACCGAACAGGGTAACGTCCTTGCCGGGACGCGCCACCTCGGAGCCTTCCAGGGGATGGAAGTATTCACCATCCGGCACCTCGCCCTTCATGTTGTACATGAGCTCGTGTTCGTTGATGAACACCGGGTCGTCGCAGCGCACCGCGGACTTGATCAGGCCGTAAGCCTGCCTGGGGTTGCTCGGGGTGACCACGCGCAGGCCGGCGACGCCCATGAACACCTTCTCCATGCGCGCCGAGTGCTGGGCGCCGAGCTGGTGGGCGGTGCCGCCGGGGGAGCGGATCACCACCGGCGCGGTGAGCTGGCCGCCGGACATGTAGCGCACCTTGGCGGCGGCGTTGATGATCTGGTCGGTGGCCAGCCAGGCGAAGTTCACCGACATGAGCTCGATGATGGGCCGCACCCCCAGAAACGAGGCGCCGATGCCCAAACCGGTATAGCTGTTTTCGCTGATGGGGGTGTCGATCACCCGCTCGGGGCCGTACTTGTCGAACAGGCCCTGGGTGGCCTTGTAGGTACCGCCCACCACGCCGATGTCCTCGCCCATGCAGATCACCAGGGGATCGCGGGCCATCTCTTCGT
>CAZOTG010000255.1:0-3881 GCA_964582585.1 uncultured Chromatiaceae bacterium
CGCCCGGCCGTAGGTCTCGGGATGCAGCACGGCCAGCGACTCGTGGCCCGGCGGATCAAGGCGCTGCTCCGCACGAGTGATCTGGCGGCGCGCTATGGCGGAGATGAGTTCGTGGTGCTCTTCAAGGCGCCCGACGATGCACGCTTGCTGGAAGAGCGCGCGGCCGCCATCGTCGAAAGCCTGCATCGGCCTTTCAACATAGAATCCATCAGCGGCACCATCGGCGTCAACATCGGGGGAGCGATTCACCCACACGACGGCCAAACCGCGGTCGAGTTAATCGAGGCCGCGGATCGCAGGATGTACAAGGCCAAACAGAGCGACCTCGCTTACTGCGTCAGCGACAAGCTCTGACACCACGCTAGTTGCGAACGATGTGGAATCTTCTCAGCTAAATCTTCTGTAATGCCAGCGCCACGGTCCGAATCGCCTCCGCAGTGTCCTCATTCATGGACGCCGGCACAGCGGCGTCAAGATTCGCCGACGCCACCCCCATGTCCCGCTCCAGTTTGCGGGTCGCCTCATCCTCGCCCCGGCCTTGCTGCTGGCGCAGCATGGCGGCGCCAGCCGCCAGACTGACGGGCCGAAGGTCTTCGCAGCTCAAGCCCGGCGGTTGCGACAGCGTGTCGAGCAGGTCGAAGACATTGCCGGATGCGGTATGGACCGCCATGTGCATGGCCGACTGCGGCGAATCGGGTTGCTTGCCGCCGTTCATCGGCATCCTCCCCGCCTCGTCCATATTCATCTCCCCGCCCATCATCTTGTGGAGGCTGGCCATCTCCGGCCCGGAGGTGGCACGGCGCAGCATCGTCACGGCGCCGTCAATGAGTTCCGAACGCGTCGCGGGATCTGAACAGGCCGCCTGGGCCGCCATCAGCGCAGACTGCGTGACCATGGCGCGCATCTTGTCCAGCGGCGCCTTCATGGCGTCCTCCTGGGGACGGCTGCACGCGGCCAGCAGCAAAACGGCGCACAGCGCCGTGATCATCATTGAAAATCTCATCGCCATCTTCCTCCGCGCCGGATTCGGCAAGGGCATCGTCAAAAAAATTTATCCGCAAAAATGAATTCGACACCAGAATAGCAAAAACAATTCCCTGGACACTACCATGAGTTCTCTAAGTATATCGGGGTGATGGAAAAGGAGAGGGTAAAACGAGAAATGGCGTCGATTCGGCGAATCCGCTATCACATACACCCTATCCGTATGGATGACCGGAGTTCATTACAAATGCAAACCGCATTCCTTTTTAGGGGTATCCACCCAGCGGCCGGCCCGATCATCGCCGGGAACCGTGCAATGCGAGCAGCCGATGGATGAATAGCCCTTGGCCACCAATGGATGAAACGGCAGGGCGTGCTCGCGGATATAGGTATCACGCTCTTGCTTGCTGACATCCACCATCGGGTGGAACTTGATGGTACCCCGCTGCTCCTCGAAGATGTTCAGACCGGCTCGATGAGACGTCTGCCATCTCATCAGACTGGACACCCACACCTGATAGTCCTTTTTCACCTCTTCCAGAGGTTCGACTTTGTTGATGGAGCAGCAAAAGTCGGGGTCCGATTTGTAGCTTTGTTCCTTGGCGGTGAAGGCATGCTTCCATTCTTCCGGCCGCACATCCTCCACTATGAGTCCATATAAATCGATCAGATAGTTCTTGTAACTCAGGGTTTCCGGAAAGTGAAACCCGGTATCGATAAAGAAAATGGTTTGCTCCGGGCGGATTCGGGAGATGATGTGGAGGAAATAGGCGGAGGTCGCCGCAAAGGAAGAGGTCACCATCACCTTGGCCGGGTCGAAATCCCGGTACAACTCCGCGATACGCTCCGCAAAACTCAAGGAAAGATACTTCTTGTTCAGGGACTCGATGTCCACCGGCTTGAAGCTGGAGGCGGCGGGTTTCGTGGAAACATTCGACATAAACATCTCAACTACCAATCAACAGTGGTTTGCTGCAGTTGTCGCCGGGATATCCCCTATATCCCGGCGACCCAATAACCACTGTAGATTAATATAAAACCGGCCTGTGTTTAAGGAGAATGCTATAACGATTACTTATAACTAAGTACGATCGGCGTATAAAGGCGCCGCGCGGAACCCCAGCCTAGCAATTTACCGCCCTGTCAGGTTTTATATTCTTCGATTTCGCCGGGTTTGCGGAGCATTTTATTGACCTCGTCGAGATGCAATTCTTCTTCAACGATCATCTCCCTGGCATATTCCTCCAGCAGGACGGATTTACCCTCGGCGATTTCCAATAAAGCATAGTAGGCGGCAATCGCCTTCTTCTCATGCTCGAGGCTCTCCCGCAGCATATCGCCGATATCGTGCCTTTCCGTCTCCAATAACGGACCAATCTTCAGAGAGGGATGGCCGCCCAGCAAAGTCACCAATTCACCGGCCTTATGCGCGTGGGCGAGACTTTCATCGGCATTGCCCTTCAGCCACGAAATAATCGGTATACGGCTGTAGCCATTCACCATCAGTGAATAGTGGGTATAACGCACCACCCCTGCCAGTTCCAGCTCCATGATTTCGTTGAGCACTTCCACGACCTTTTGCTTGTCCTGATCATTCATGGCGTTCCTCCTATATGCGACTCATTGTCCCAAACCGTGACTTCGGCCCCTCGCGCCCAACGAATCAACTGTCTTCCTGCAACCAGGCCCAGGCGCTTTCGGCTTGGTCTGCATCGAAATATTTCACTGCCGCCCGGGTAAACGGTTTGCACAAGCGGGCCATCCATTCTTCCCATTGCTCGTCGCCCACCAGGGCGATACGATCGAAGTCCGAATAATGTTTAATGCCGAACTTGAGGTCATCCCAAGCGGCGTGCAAATCCCAGCCGTGGAAATCCTCGAACTGCGCGAGCAGGCGCAGCTTCCCTTGCGCCGCGGCGGCCGCCTCCACGGCGGGCACGAAGATCTGATAGTCCTCATCATGCAGCTTGCCGCTCAGCTTGAAAGCGAGGATCTTGGCAGAACCTGTCTGCAACACTTCGATCATGATGGCGGGCTCCTCAATGTCACGACCAATAACATGCGTTAATTCGGCGTTTCCGTAAGCCCTCACGTTAGGGATTTTCCTTTGAGATGGCAATAGATCGACAAAGGATGATGAAACGGCTCGGAAATAGGGGGTCAACAGCAAGGGTAATGGCGCGAGAACTGGTGGGCCGTGTAGGATTCGAACCTACGACCAACTGGTTAAAAGCCAGCTGCTCTACCGACTGAGCTAACGGCCCGCGGAAAGGGCGGCATTTTAACCGCATTCCGCGCAGTACTTCAATGTTTTCAGTATGATTTATGCGAAGTAGCGCGTGGGATCGGCCACCCCCGCCGTGGCGAAGCCTTCACGGCGCAGACGGCAGGAATCACAGCGGCCGCAGGCGCGCCCCAAGGCATCGGCCTGATAACACGACACGGTGAGCGCGTAGTCCACCCCGAGATCCATACCCTGAGAAATGATCTGGGCCTTGCTCAGTCGGATCAGCGGAGTATGGATATGGAACGGCCGCCCCTCCACGCCGGCCTTGGTGGCGAGATTGGCGGTCTGCTCGAAAGCAGCGATGAACTCGGGACGGCAGTCGGGATAACCCGAGTAATCCACCGCATTGACGCCGATGAAAATGTCCTGCGCCGCCAACACCTCCGCCCAGCCCAGGGCCAGCGCCAGGAACACCGTGTTGCGCGCCGGCACATAAGTCACCGGGATACCCTCACCGGGCTGCTCCGGCACGGCGATAGCGGCATCCGTAAGCGCCGAACCGCCGATGCCCGCCAGGTCCAATTTAATGACCTTATGCTCCGCCGCACCCAGGGCGGATGCCACCCGCGCCGCGGCCTGCAATTCGGCGCCGTGACGCTGACCATAATCG
>CAZOTG010000256.1:0-3873 GCA_964582585.1 uncultured Chromatiaceae bacterium
TGACGATACGTACGTCCACGGGTATCTCGCGATTCCCGCCGATGCGCTGCACGGTCTTTTCCTGCAGTACCCGCAGCAGTTTCGCCTGAAGATCGGATGCCATGTCGCCGATCTCGTCCAGGAACAGGGTACCGCCCGCGGCAATCTCGAACTTGCCCATGCGTGAAGCGACCGCGCCGGTGAAACTGCCCTTCTCATGGCCGAACAATTCCGCCTCCAGCAAATTGGGCGGGATGGCCGCGCAGTTGATGCAGACGAACGGTTTGTCGCGACGCTCACTGGCGAGATGGATCATGCGCGCAAAGCGTTCCTTGCCGGTACCGGATTCGCCGATCAGCATCACCGTGGCCTGAGAAGAGGCGGCCGCCTTCCTGGCGTCGCCCACCGCGCGCCGCAGAGCGGGACTGCGGCCCACGATGCCGTATACCGCCTCGCCCTCCAAATGGTCGAGCTGCTTGAGTCGCTCGTACTCCTGGCGCAGCTCCTTGGTCCGTTCGCGCACCAGGGCGTTGATCTGCAGGATCTGGCCGATCATGGCCGCCACGATCTGTAAGGCGCTCAAGTCGTGCACGAGGTAGGGATCGCCGATGGAACGACGCTGCACCGCGAGCACGCCGATAGGGACGTCCTTCTGCACGATGGGCACGGCGATGTAGGCCAGGGGATGGGGGTGATAATCGTTGTCCGACGTCACCAACGCCAGGAAATGGGGTTCCCGCGCCACATCGGGGACCACGGCCACCTCGCCGTTGAGCATCACCTGGCCGGTGACGCCCTCCCCCGGCTCGTAGACGCCCTTGCGGATCTCCTCCTCGGACAAACCGTGGGCATAGGCGATATGCAACATGCCGCTGTCCGGCTCCGGCAGGATCACCCGGCCTTTCTCCAGCTTCAAGCGCGACGACAGCAGTTTGAGTATGCCGCCAATAGTGACGGCGGGCTCCAAGGACTTGCCAATCAATTGCGCGGCGGCGAGGATGACCGCGGTGAACTTAGGCGTGACCTCATGAGTAACGGTACGTTGGGGCATTGGAGACTTCATGGGTGGAGGACCAGAAAGGACTGACTGGGTAAAAATAAGTCATCAACTTGACAAAATGATGGCAGCAATAACGTTACCTATAGTGAACCATTAGCGCACGAAAATGTATAGGCATTTAACGTGCCAATGACCCTTTGAAAAAAAAATGAGGGTGCCTAGGGCACCCTCAAGGGGAGGCACGGGCCAAGTTTATTCAGGAAGATGCATAGGCCTGTGTGACGGGTGTCGCAGCTTTGACGATCTGTCGCCGAATGATGGCAAACAGGGCATAGACCGGATCCCATTGCACCAATGCGGTGAAAAGGGGGTAGGTCGCGATAAAGGCGAACCACATTGGAATCTGCAGGGTCACCACCGATAACACGGTCAATACCGCGCCGAGGCCGTAGCGGACGATCAGATCATAGCGATTAATATTTACAAACATGTGTATTGCTCCTGGTTAAGGTTCACTTCCCCTGGAGCAAGCGCTATGCCACAAGCGCGATTGGACCATAACTTATTGTCAGTCTTGTCATTTATCCAATGCGCCGGGTGGCGCGCATTCCCCCGTTGCGCAGTGCAATGTAGACATTGTCGAGATTAGTGATGCAAATGTCGGCCGTAACACGCCGAGATCACGATGATCGTCGCCCGCCGGCGACGCGCTTTATAAACCGGAACGGAAATCCCGCACGTCCTGCAGCATGGCGCGCAACAGACGGCGCGCCTTATTGTTCTTGAGGGCGCGGTGCCCGGCGCCGCGGGCCTTGAAATATTCCGGGCGCAGCACCTGCTGCTCGACGAATTGATCGAACATATCGTGCAAGGTGGAAGAAGACATGTGCACGGCGCCTTCAACCAGTCTGTCACCGGCGTAAAGTACCGCGTCACCCGTCACTCGCTCGTAGCGATTGATCAACGCCGAACGTTGCGCCATACCCTTGAGCACGGCGCGGACCGTCCGGCCCTGGTGCGTCGCCACCATCTCCAGCAAATGGCGATACAGGCGCTGAAATTCCCTGATCCTGGTGCGGCGCGTGGAGGTAAGCAGGGTATCCTGCGCCGTCACATATTCCGACTTCATGATCTCGATAAAACGATCGGCGTCCATATCGCCATTTTCGTTCAGATAATGCTCCGGCAATTCACGAAGGATATCGCGCACGCAGAACAGCGCGTCGGCGGTAATGCCGTCGTCTATCTTGTAGATCCCCTCCCGTGACTGTACCCGCTCGAACAGGTACAGAATCGCCCGCAAACGGCGCACCTCACGGCGCAACGGCGCATGACCCAGAATTATTCGCCGCTGCTCTTCATCGTAACCGAGCTTGTCGACCAATAGGGTATCTTTGGTGCGTTCGAAGACCTCATCGAATACCCGCAGTGCGGCATGCCTGGCGTAATGCCTGACGCCCTTCTTTCTGCCGCTGATGATGTAGTCCACGATCTGGGCAAAGGTCTGCACGATGTACTTTGCCTTGTTTTTCTGCTCGGTAATGGTGGTGGACATGCGTTCAACGTCGTCATATCGATACTCGTGATGATATAACCCGAACTGCCGCACCGAGCCATAGTCCAGCACGGCGCCGTCCATCAGCACGTTGTCACCGTCCCAATCCAGCCAACAGAAAATGTATTCGCTCTCGAACACGGCGGCGGCGCGGGCGAAGTTTTCCGCAGTATGCGTCAGGAATGCGCGGTACTTGTCCGGCTTGGCTCTGGCGCGCGGCCATTCGCCGTTGGCGACTTGACGCGCGATATAGTAATCGACTGCGGCCCGCAGCTCCCGGAGGCGGTTTTGCTTCAACAGGCGGAACAAATGGGCGGGCCGCAGCAGATTGGGATGGGCGCGGACGTTGATGGCCGTACCATCGCCGAAGTCGATGATCGCCAGCGTCCGCTCGGTGGCGATGCCGTTCTTATGGAAGATGTCGCTCATCAGCGCGGCGCACACGCCATCGGTCAAATCCGCCTGACCGCAGGCATAGGAATTGCTGTCGTCGCCGGTGCGAAAAAATTTCCCGAGGATAGCGGTGGAAGGGCTAAGGCGCGTAGCCCCGGTGCCGCAGCTGGATATATCCCAGATGCCGCTCTTGCTCTTGAAGACGCCGTTCCAGATGCTGCGGCCGTCGCCGGAGGTCAGGCCCTGTCTGCTGGGGTGCTGGCATTGCAGATAGCGAGTCGCCATGTATTTGTGGGGTCGCCGATCCTTGGCCGGAACTTGCAGACCATGCTCGATATCATATTCATTGATGATCACCAGGCTGAAGGTGTCGAGGATGGCCTTTTCCAGGGCGGCATTGAGCCGATTGGGGTGACGCTTGCCGATCAGGCCCATCTCCTTGGCCAGTTCGAAATTGAAATAGAATACCCTGCCGCCATGACGGGTACGCGCGGCATAATCGACATAGGCATCCGGGACTGCTTTACGCCAGGGATGCCGGCCGTCTATTTTGTGAAATTGCCGATACTGCATCCTGAACTGGGAATATGAGCCATTCCCTGTCACTATCGGTACTTTGCGGCAATAACTTAACGTTTATGAGGTGCTTATGTTTGTAGCCATGAACAGATTCAAGATCGCCAAGGGCCATGAGGACGAGTTCGTCGCCGTTTGGAAGAACCGTGAGACCTATCTCGATGAGGTGCCGGGCTTTCGCGAGTTCCACCTGCTTAAAGGCCCGGGCTTCGACGACCATACCCTGTTCGCCTCCCACTCCGTCTGGGAATCGCAACAGGCCTTCGAGAACTGGACCCGCTCCGAAGCCTTTCGCAAGGCCCACAGCCAGGCGGGCGCCGCCAAAAATATCTACCTGGGACCGCCGCAGTTCGAGGGATTCGAGGCGGTG
>CAZOTG010000257.1:0-3870 GCA_964582585.1 uncultured Chromatiaceae bacterium
CGGCCTGTTGACCGCCTATCTCAATCTCGACGAGGTGATCCGCATTATCCGTAGCGAAGACGAGCCCAGGCCGGTGCTGATGAAGCGTTTCAAGCTGAGCGAGATCCAGGCCGACGCCATACTCGATCTTAAGCTGCGCCATTTGGCTAAGCTGGAGGAGATGAAGATCCGCGGCGAGCAGTCCGAGCTGGCGTCGGAACGCGCCGACCTGGAAAAGACCCTGGGCTCCAAGCAGCGTCTGCGCACCCTGGTGCGCAAGGAACTGGCCGCCGATGCCGAACAGTACGGCGACGAACGCCGTTCGCCCCTGGTGGCGCGTGGCGCGGCCCAGGCCTTCGCCGCCGACGCTCTGGTGAGCAGCGAGGCGGTGACGGTGGTGTTGTCGGAGATGGGTTGGGTGCGCGCCGCCAAGGGCCATGACGTCGATGCCGCCGCCTTGAGCTACAAGGCCGGGGATGGTTTCCGCGCCGCGGCGCGGGGGCGCAGCAACCAGTTGGCGGTGTTCCTGGATTCCACCGGTCGCAGTTATGCGGTGCCCGCCCATACCTTGCCCTCGGCGCGGGGGCAGGGCGAACCCCTTACCGGGCGTTTGAGTCCGCCGGCCGGCGCGGTGTTCGCCGCGGTAGTGATGGGTAATCCCGACGATCTCTATCTGTTGGCCAGCGATGCCGGTTACGGCTTCGTGGTCAAGCTCGAGGAACTGTTCGCCAAGAACAAGAACGGCAAGGCCATATTGTCCTTGCCCAAGGGCGCGCGGGTGTTGCCGGCGGCGGCGGTGCAGGATGCCGCCAGCGATGTGGTGGCGGTGGTGAGCAACCTCGGCAAGCTGCTGGTGTTTCCAGTGGCGGAACTGCCCCAACTCGCCAAGGGCAAGGGCAACAAGATCATGGCCATCCCCGGGGCCAAGCTGGCGGCGCGTCAGGAATATGTATGTGCCATCGCCAGCGTGCCCATCGGGGCGGCCCTGGTGATCCATGCCGGGCAGCGCCACATGAGCCTCAACCGCGGCGACTTGGAGCACTACGCCGGCGAGCGGGGCCGCCGTGGTTCCAGCTTGCCGCGCGGTTTTCAGAAAGTGGATAGGATCACGGTGCAAACGTCTTGATGCGCAGGGATCGTCGCATCGTTACCTCAGTCTAATCCCTCGCCTTACAGGGCCCGGGACTTGAAATTGTTCCGGGCCGCCCCTATTTGGATAAGTGATTGTTTTCTATATGGAGTGCTTGAATGAAGCGCATCATGCTGTTTTTGGCGACTAACCTCGCGATTATCGTTGTCCTCAGTATCACACTGCGCCTGTTGGGGGTGGAGCGTATCCTCGATGAGCAGGGCGTGGGCCTGGATTACAATTCGCTGCTGATCTTCGCCGCGTTGTTCGGCATGGGGGGTTCGTTCATCTCCCTGGCCATCTCCAAGTGGACGGCCAAGCGTTTTACCGGCGCCCAGGTGATCGAGCGGCCCGGCAACGACAGTGAGCGCTGGCTGGTGGAGACAGTGCAGCGCCTGGCCCGCGCCGCGGGGATAGGCATGCCGGAGGTGGCCATCTACCCGTCGCCCGATGTCAACGCCTTCGCCACCGGCATGCGCCGCGACAAGGCCCTGGTGGCGGTAAGCAGCGGCCTGCTGAACGCTATGAGCCGCGACGAGGCGGAGGCGGTGCTCGGCCATGAGATCAGCCACGTGGCCAACGGCGACATGGTGACCCTGGCCCTGATTCAAGGCGTGGTGAATACCTTCGTGATCTTCCTGTCGCGGGTGATCGGTCATCTGGTGGACCGTGTGGTGTTCAAGACCGAGCGCGGCCACGGCCCGGCGTTCTGGGTCACCGCCATCGTCGCCGAACTGGTGCTGGGCATCCTCGCCAGCACCATCGTGATGTGGTTCAGCCGGCGAAGAGAGTTCCGCGCCGATGCCGGCGGGGCGCGCCTGGCGGGGCGGGAAAAGATGATCGCCGCCCTGGAGCGCTTGGCCGGCGCACATTCGCAGCCCCTGCCGGACCAGATGGCGGCGTTCGGTATTGCCGGCAGTATCGGCCACGGCTTGCGCCGTCTGTTTATGACCCATCCACCTTTGAGCGAGCGAATCGCCGCCTTGCGCGGCCAGGCGTAATCCAAGCACTGCCCCGCGACGAACCCGGCCCCCTGACGGCATGATCAGGGGGCCTTTGTTTTGTGTGGGGATAACTCGTCGTTGCAGAAGTATCGTGTCACGGATATTTGTCGGGCGCTTGCGGGAAATGGCCCGGATATGAGCCTGCATTGCATTGCCAGAGGGGGCATGCATTTTGTCATTCCGAACTATGATTGCGATGGTTTAGGCCCTCGGATAACGGGAGGGTTGTCCTAACATTCCTGTCTGAGGGATTTCCCCGGGTCTTGATACTCTGTGAATAATTCCTTAACCGTTGGCTATACTCTGGGTTGCCAATCCGGTCAATATTATCGCTGCCAACGCACTTTTCCCCGTAGTCCCTAAAGAATCAACTTCACAGCCCGATTAAAAATGATACTTTCTATTGAGGAGCCACTTATTAATTCCTCTGATATGGAATAATACGTACGGCAGGCCAATCGGATAAGGACATGCGATTTTGGGGGGTATAGTCAGCATATAACCAAGGAGAGATCCCAAGCTGAGATGAATCAGGCCACCCCTTGAAGGATCGACGAAAGTGCTGGAGTCGTATTATCCAGCCCAAGGGGGCGATCAGGCGGAATAGAAAAAGTGCGGTCTACTTAACTTGCCGCCCTGTCCTCCCTGTTTGGCACGCAAGCTATTTCTCACGGATGGCGTATGGGCTTTGTCCATAAGTGCAGGCGGTGTTCTATCGGGAGCGCGTAAGGGAGAGTTATGGTTGATCAGCAAGTAACAAGTATAGGCGTGGCTAGCTATTCGGCAGGTGCGGGCGCCGGGCTGTTGCTTTGCATTTTCCTCTTGAAATGGTGGCGTGAGCGCTTAGACCACTCCCTGTTATTTGTTGCCGCCGCGGTGAGCACCTTGTGGTCCGGCGTGGCCGCCTACCAGATCTCCAAAGGGCAGGCGCTGTCCTCGGTACTCTATGCCTTGGAGGCCTTGCATAATGCCCTTTGGTTAGTCCTCCTGCTGCAGTTGATCAGCGCGCTCTTCAGTCAACCAAAGAAGACGGATATCTTGCTGCGATTGGCGATCGCCGTGGGCTTAACAACCCTGATGCTGATGCTGTTCTCTGTTCTCCTATTTCCGTCAGCGGTGGTCATCGGTATGCCTTTTGGCCCTAGCATGTTGCCGCTGCTGGCCGGGATCCTTTTGTTGGCGGTGGCCGGCCTTGTAGCTGTCGAACAATTTTTTCGAAACATTCCGAGTGAGCAGCGCGGTTCCGTGAAATATCTCTGCCTTGCCTTGGGAGGGGCATTTGCATATGACATTTTTATGTATGTAGATGCCCTGTATGCGGGCCGGATTAGCCTTGAGTTTTGGCAAGCGCGCGGTTTAATTAACGCGCTGTCGCTGTCGCTGATTGCTCTATCGGTACGTAAGCCCCTCTGGTCGAGGGCGATCCATGTGTCCCATGCCGCGGTATTTTATAGCCTCGTGATGGTGGCTGTAGTGATTTACCTCTCGCTGGTTAGTGTGGGGGGATATTACGTGTGGGTATACGGCGGCAGTTGGGGCAAGGTGGGCCAAGTGGCGTTACTTGCCGCCGCGGTGATTTTTTTGCTGGCGCTACTGGGGTCGCAGCGACTTCGCGCGAATATGAAGATCTTTGTCAGCAAGAATTTTTTCCGTTATAAGTATGATTACCGGGAAGAATGGTTGCGCTTTATTCGTGTGCTCTCTAGAGGTGGTGCCGGTGCACATCTTCCGGAACGTGCGATCCAGGCGATCGCCCAG
>CAZOTG010000258.1:0-3869 GCA_964582585.1 uncultured Chromatiaceae bacterium
GACAAGATCACTGCCGAGGGCTACGGCGCGGAGCAGCCGGTGGCCAGCAATGCCACCCCCGAGGGCCGTGCCGAAAACCGCCGCATCGATGTGCTGATTATCAACGATAACGAATAGCGGCTGATCCTCTGTCATGACAACGGGCGGTACTTTAGGTGCCGCCCGTTTTTTCAGGCGTAACGGTCGCTATGCGGCCGGTTTGTGCTTGTCCAGCTAGCGTTGGATAGCGTCGAGTTCTCCCTGCACCAGCGGGCGTCCCAGGGCCGCGACCTTCTCCTGATAGGCGGCGATTTCCATAGGGGGTGGCTCGGAGCCGATGACATCCGAAATATCCTCCGCTGTGACTTCTTCCAGAGCTGCGAGAGCGGCTTTTAGTAGCCTTCCAGGTTTCTCGATCTTCAAGCTGTAGAGGGTCAGGGAGCCGAAAAACATCGCGCCGAATATGTATGGTACATAAAAGACGAAGAGACCCACGGCCCCCGGGTAGGGGCTGTCTTACTTCAGATGGGGGACGATCACCAGGAGCTGAAAGCAAAGGACCGACACCACCATGATGACGCCGCCTATCATGTAACGAATATCTTTTCTTCGCAGGGCGGCGCGCTCTTTTGCGATGCGTTCGCGCTCGGCCGCGATGTCCGCCTGTGGAGGCGGGGCACCGGTTATATCGAAGCTAAGAGCCATGTTTTCCTCCCCCTTGTTATTTTATGTGCGACCGCGCCGTGATTGCAGTCGCGCGTGACGATGGCGGCGACGGATTTGTTCTGTGGCCACGGCCGGCCTGAATCATTTATATCAGGATTTGAGTCCTCATCAAATCGAGATTTAACTGTGTTGTCAATGCGCTATTTTCGTGATTAACGGCATGCCATTTTTGTAAGGTCACGTCTCGTGATCTTCGGGCCTGGAGTGTTCGTTGAAAAACTGCTTGGCCACTCGTCCGCTGCGTCCGCCCCGCGCCAGCGCGTATTGTTTTGCCGCCGCATGCAGTTCGGCGCGGTCGCCGCGGTAGCCGGTGAAATAGCTGTCGACGATGGCCAGGTATTCGTCCTGGCTGACCGGGTAAAAGGACAGCCACAGGCCGAAGCGGTCGGAGAGGGATATCTTTTCTTCGATGGCCTCCGGGAAGTGGATTTCGCCGCCCACCAGTTTGGCCGCCTGATTTTCCTCCATGTATTCCGGGAGAAGGTGACGGCGATTGGAGGTGGCATAGACCAGTACATTCTCCGGGGGCAGTTCGACCGAACCCTCCAGCACGCTCTTCAGGGCCTTGTAGCCGGGCTCGCCGGCCTCGAAGGAAAGGTCGTCGCAGAACAGGATGAAGCGTTGCGGCAGGTCGCGTATGTCGTCCACGATCTCCGGCAGATTGATCAGATCGTTCTTGTCCACCTGGATCAGGCGCAGGCCGCGGTCCCGATAGGCGTTGAGCAGGGCCTTGATCAGGGACGACTTGCCGGTGCCGCGTGCCCCCCACAATAAGGCATTGTTGGCGGGCAGACCGTCGAGAAAGCGTTCGGTATTGTGTTGCAGTTGGGCCTTCTGGGTTTCTATTCCCACCAGGTCCTGGAATCGTATCGGATCGATATGCCGTACCGGGCGCAGATACCCTTTATGCGGCCGCCAAACCGCGGCATGGGTGGTGTTCCAGTCGATGTTTACGGCCTGTTCTTTCTTAAGCATCGGTGGCGCCTTGGATGCACGTCGGTACAGGGTGGATTTTTCATATCATAGCGTATGCTATCGTATCTTTGACCTGTCTCATTTCTTAAATGCAGTAGTATCCTGGAACAGGATAAACTTGCCGGCCTGGCAGCCAGGCAGCTATACCGGGGAGTCAATGAAAGTGATCAAGCTGTATCAAGTGGACGCCTTCGCCGAGCGATTGTTCGCCGGCAACCCGGCCGCCATCTGCCCCCTCGACGCCTGGCGGGATGATGCATTGCTCCAGGCCGTCGCCGCGGAAAACAATCTTTCGGAAACGGCCTACTTCGTGCCCAGCGAACGGGGCTTTCATCTGCGCTGGTTTACGCCCGTCACGGAAGTGGATTTGTGCGGTCATGCCACGCTGGCGGCCGCCTACGTGATTTTTGAAAGTCTCGGCCACCATGGGGAAACCATCACCTTCGAGACCCGCAGCGGCGACTTGACCGTATCACGCCGGGGAACGGGTCTGGAGATGGACTTTCCTGCCATCCGCCCTCAAGCCTGTGAACCGCCTCCCGCCTTGGTCGCGGCACTGGGGCGCCGGCCCAGCGAAGTGCTGGTCGCCGACGACTATCTTGCGGTGTTCGAAGACGAATCCATCATCCACGATTTGTCGCCCGACTACGCTAAGCTGCGCGAGTTGGACCGGCGTGGCGTGATCGTGACCGCCAAGGGCCGGGAGGTGGATTTCGTCAGCCGATTCTTTGCGCCCAAGTACGGCATTGACGAAGACCCCGTGACCGGATCCGCCCACTGTGCGCTGACGCCGTATTGGTCCGGCCGACTCGACAAGACCCGCTTGAGCGCCAGGCAGCTTTCCCGGCGCGGCGGTGATCTCCAATGCGAATTGAACGGCGAACGGGTCACGCTGGTGGGGAAGGCGATATTGTTCATGCAAGGCGAAATCGCCATCTAGCGGCTGCCCCGGTATATTCAAGGTCTTGCTTCCTTCGCGGTTTTCCCGTTCCCGCAGCTATTCTCCTAAATCCCACCGATTTCAAGTATTATTACCATCATGGCAGTGGGGGGTCCTAAGGTTTTTCCGGCATGAGGATTTTGGTGAGTAACGACGACGGTTATCGCGCGCCGGGCCTGGCGGCGTTGGCCCGAGCCATGGCGCAATTGGGGGAGGTGACGGTGGTGGCCCCCGAGCGTAACCGCAGCGGCGCCAGCAACTCATTGACCCTCGATTATCCCCTGCGGGTGCAGGTGGGGGATAACGGTTATTCCTATGTGGACGGCACGCCAACCGACTGTGTGCACCTGGCGATCACCGGTTTACTGGAGCGGGAGCCGGATCTGGTAGTGTCGGGCATCAATGCCGGGGCCAATCTGGGAGACGACGTACTGTATTCGGGGACGGTGGCGGCGGCCATGGAGGGGCGCTTTCTGGGTTTGCCCGCCATCGCCGTGTCCCTGGCGGGAGAGGAACCGCGGCATTTCGCCACCGCCGCCGAGGTGGCCAAGCGCCTGGTGACGCGCCTGCAATTCCAGCCTCTGCCGGTGGACACCATCTTGAGCGTCAACGTCCCGGATATACCGTGGGAGGAACTGGACGGTTTCGAGGCCACCCGCCTCGGTCATCGCCACAAGGCGGAGCCGGTGGTCAAGTCTCAGGATCCCCGCGGACGCGCCATCTATTGGGTGGGGGCGGCGGGCCCGGAGGAGGACGCCGGACCGGGCACCGATTTTCATGCGGTGCGCCACGGCCGGGTGTCCATCACCCCCTTGCAGGTGGACCTGACGCGCTATGCGGCGCTTGACTCGGTGGCGGGTTGGATAGAGGGATTAAACCCGTATAGTTCACCAAGGCGGCCGCCGGCTGACGTGTCCGGAACATAAGGCTAACAAGTCATAAAATGGCTTTATTCAAATATGAATTATCACAGGTTGTATCCCGCCGTCGGCTTGTCCCGGCCCTGGCGGATTCTCGCTCGCGCTTGCTTGATCTTCACTCAACGTGTAGTCATGGCTACGCGTTTCCCTCCAGATCAGCGCAATCACGGCTGCGAATCTCGCCATCATCCGGGACCCTTGATGAACTATACGGGTTAGGCGCGTGAGCAGCAACTTCCGCGGTATCGGCATGACCTCGCAACGGACGCGGGATCGTCTTATTCAGCGTTTGAAGGAAGAGGGGATAGTCAATCCCATGGTGTTGGAGG
>CAZOTG010000259.1:0-3859 GCA_964582585.1 uncultured Chromatiaceae bacterium
GTCAGACGTGCGTTGCGGAGATCAATCACCACCCGCGGCGGATGCGCGAGGGTAAATACCTTGTAAGTGGGAGAAGCGGAGAGGTTGAATACCAGGCGGCTGGTATCCGACGCGGCCGTCAGGCGCATCCCTTCCACCTTGGTCGCCGCCCCTGCCTGGGCCGATAACAGCAACAACAATAATAGAGCCGTTATTTTTTTCATCGTTGCTTCCCTGTATCCGCTCTTTGCGATGATATACATGAGACTGACAGATTTCGCAAGTATTTTTTAACCGAATCTGGCAGTTACAAATTCATCCTATCCTTGTCATGGAAGATAAAGCGCTATCTACCTTCCGCAATGGCATATCGGCAGCAATCAGTCCGAACTGAAATCGCTCCCCAAGGCCGATATCAACGCCTCTCCGGTAGCGGTATGCGGTTCCAGCAGGAGCTGGCGCCCCGCCGTGGCGTATTCGATCGCCACCACCAGGTCGGGCGGCGGCAGATAAGCCTCGCCGCGCTCCGGCCACTCCACCAATATCACGGCCTTGCCTTCATGCAACTCGCGCAGCCCGAGATAGGCCAGTTCCGCGGCGTCCTCCACGCGGTAAAGGTCCAAGTGATAGAGGCGCCAATCCCCCACTTCATAGGGTTCGATCAGGGTATAGGTAGGACTCTTGACGGCGCCGCCATACCCCATTGCGCGCATGAAGCCACGCACCAGAGTCGTCTTGCCCGCCCCCAGTTGACCATGGAAATAAATCACGACCGCAGCGTGACAGGCCTGTGCCAGCCTGCCGCCCAGGGCGAGCATCTCCGCTTCGTCACGGATGACGAGCTTCATTGCCGCGATGCCGGATTGACCCCGCGACGCAGCTGCGCCAATAAATCCCCCGCCATCATGCCGCGTTCGCCCCCCTGCGCCGCCGCATCACCGGCGCGGCCATGGAGGTAAACCCCCGCCAGCGCGGCCTGCCACAGATTCAAGCCTTGCGCCAGCAGCCCGGCGATGGCCCCGGTCAGCACATCGCCCATGCCGCCGGCGGCCATGCCGGGATTACCGGCATCACACACCCCCACGGGCTGATGGCCGCGGCACACCAGGGTACCCGCCCCCTTCAAGACCACCACGCCGCCATAACGCATCTGCAGTTCACGCGCCGCCTGCCATCGGTCGGCTTGAACCTCCGCCGTGGTGACATCCAGCAGGCGCGCCGCCTCGCCGGGATGGGGGGTCAATATCCAGTGATTACGGTGCAGGGGTTCCTGTGCCAGCCAATTTAAGGCATCGGCATCCACCACCAAGGGCAGGCCGCTATCCAGCACCGCGCCTAACAGCTTTCTCCCCCATGCCTCCCGGCCCAGGCCGGGACCGATGGCCACCACCGTGGCCCTGTGCAGCAAGGGGGCTAATGCGGCGCTGTCCGCCACGGCATGGCACATCAATTCGGGACGTGACGCGTTCAAGGCCGCGGCATGAAAGGGATGGGTCGCCATGCTTACCAGGCCCGCTCCCACCCGCGCCGCCGCCTCGCCGGCCAGGCGCGTCGCCCCCGCCATGCCATGATCACCACCCACAACCAGCACATGGCCATGATGCCCTTTGTGGGCGGTACGCGGCCGCGGCGGCAACAAGAGATCGAGCCATTCCTCCGTGATGCGGAATGCCGAATTGGGCACGCGGCGATATACCTCGGCGGGCACCGCCAGATCGTCGCAGACAATCTCGCCGCAATAGTCCGGCCCCTGCCCGGTGAATAAGCCTTGCTTCAAGGCGATGAAGCTGACGGTCTTGGCGGCCCGCACCGCGATACCCAGAGGGGTTCCCGTGTCGGCATGCAACCCGGAGGGGATATCCAGGGACAGTACCGGTGCGCTTTGCTGATTGAGTATGGCGATGGCTTCGCGATGCAGGCCCACCACCTCCCGATCCAGGCCGGTGCCGAATAGGGCATCCACCGCCACCGCCGCGGACGGCCAGCGGTCCGGCGCGAATGGCATGACCCGGGCCCCTGCCGCCAGCAGCGCTTCATAGGCCTGGCGGGCGTCACCACTCAACTGGGCGGCCTTGCCCAGCAAAAATACCTCGGTCGGCAAGCCCGCCTCATGAGCGAGGCGCGCCACCACTAAACCGTCACCGCCGTTATTGCCGGTGCCGCACAACACCGCCACTTGCCGGGCGCGGGGCCAACTGTACTGCAAGACCCGAAAGGCCGCGGCCCCGGCACGGGTCATCAAGGTGTAACCGGGGATACCCATATCGGCAATGGCGATGCGGTCGAGTTCACGCACATCCTGAGCGCGATAAAGGGCCTGGGGCAATTCATGCATGGGCGCTATCATATAATGACTATGCTTATCTCACCACAACCCACCCCGGACTGGCAGGGCCTGGCCTCGGACATCAAGCACTGGGGGCGGGCCCTGGGCTTTCAACAAATCGGCATCGCCGACACTCAATTGGCCGAGCATGAGAGCCGCCTGCGGGAATGGTTGGCGGCCGGCCGCCACGGCACCATGCACTATATGGAACAGCACGGCACCAAGCGCAGCCGCCCGGCCGAACTGGTGCCCGATACCCTGCGCATCATCTCCGCACGCATGAATTACCTTCCACCCGATGCTGCGCCCGCCGAAAGCCTATTGCAACAAGGGGAACGCGCCTATGTGTCGCGCTACGCCCTGGGGCGCGACTATCACAAGGTCCTGCGCCATCGTTTACAAAAGCTGGCGAGACGCATCGAGCAAATCACCGGGCCGTTCGGTTACCGGGTATTCGTGGACAGCGCGCCGGTGCTGGAAAAGGCCCTGGCGGAAAAGGCGGGGCTGGGCTGGATCGGCAAGCACACCAACCTGCTGCACCGCGAGGCCGGCTCCTGGTTCTTTCTCGGCGAACTCTATACCGACCTCCCCCTGCCGGTGGACGCGCCGCCGCCCAATCATTGCGGCGACTGCCGCGCCTGCATCGACGTCTGTCCCACCCAGGCCATCGTCGCGCCCTATCAGCTCGACGCCCGCCGCTGCATCTCCTATCTGACCATCGAGCTGCGCGGCAGCATCCCCGTGGAACTGCGCCCGGCCATCGGCAACCGTATCTACGGCTGCGACGACTGCCAATTGGTGTGTCCGTGGAACCGTTTCGCCCGCTTGAGCGCTGAACCGGACTTCCTGCCGCGCCACGGGCTGGACGGGCCGTTGCTGGTGGAGGTGTTTGCCTGGAGCGAAGCGGAATTTCTCAGCCGCAGCGAAGGTTCGGCCATCCGCCGCATCGGTTATGAATGCTGGTTGCGCAACATCGCGGTAGCGCTCGGCAACGCGCCGAGCAGCGAAGCGGTGGTCAGCGCCCTGCAGGCGCGCCTCGACGAGCCTTCACCCTTGGTGAGGGAACATGTGGCTTGGGCGCTGGCGCAACACCGGATGGGAGCGGCGTAACAACGCTCAGGACGCGCCGTTATTACCCGGGTTGCGGAAGAAATGCTGTCCGTAATAGCGCAGTTCTTCGATGGAATCGCGAATATCGTCCAGCGCCAGATGGCGGCTCTCCTTGGTGAAGCCGTTGTACACCGAGGGCGCCCAACGCCGCGCCAATTCCTTGATGGTACTCACGTCCAGATTGCGGTAATGAAAGTAGCGCTCCAGTTCCGGCATGCAGCGGGCGAGGAAGCGGCGATCTTGACAGATGCTGTTGCCGCACATGGGCGAACTGCGGGGAGGCACATGTTTGGCGAGGAACTCCAGGGTCATTTTCTCTGCCTGCACCTCGTCCAGGGGGCTGGCACGTACGCGGCCGAGCAATCCGGATTTAGAATGTTGATTCTTATTCCAGTCGTCCATGGCGTTCAAGACGGCCTCGTCCTGGCGAATGGCGAGCACCGG
>CAZOTG010000260.1:0-1949 GCA_964582585.1 uncultured Chromatiaceae bacterium
GGTCATTGTTGCGGTCGTCAATAATCCTGAATACGAGCATGCAATAGCGGTTGGTCACGAACTTTCGCTCGAAAAGGAAAAGTTCCCTGGTGCGTGTCTCTCGTTCGTCGTTCTGCGTCTCGATCGTCAGGTCATTAAGCTCCCTGGCCAGTTTCCTGTAAGCCGTTGCGCTGTTGACGGAAAGACAGCGCAATATCCAGTGCACTGTGGGGTGGGAGCCGTCATCGCCCGGCTTTACGCTGCGCATTATCCCCATGTCCTCACCGGAATGTGAACGTCCAGGAAGTATGCCAAAGGCGGACTTCTCCATCTTTCCCTCTTTGGCAAGCTTGAATTTACTGTCCTGCTGCAGGAGGCGAATAAGGCCATAGTTCATATTGGCGGCAGCCGCGCGAACCACGCCATCGGAGCCGACTTCACCTGTGTATGAATTCAGGTGGTCGTAGAAACTACGATCGATTGTCTGACCGGTGAGCACAAAAGAATACATCCCAGAATCAAGGCTGGAATAATCGAGCCACGCCAGATTAAGTTCCCAGCTTTGGTCGCTGCCCAGCTCGAGCCAATCGAGCACACCCGTGCCGGGTTCAACACCTTCCAAGAAAAATTTCATTCTCGATAGGCGACCCTTGCCGAGCTGTGCAAGCGCAGAGCCGTGATTGGCGGGCGCCAACATTATCAAATGTTGTGCCGGACATTCATCCAGCTTTTCCCTGAAGTAGAGATCAATCCATTTGCGAACAACGGGTCCACCAGTGGAATGAGTGATACATGCAAATCGTTCACCCTTCGCTAACTTCGGAAGAATCTCGGTATTAATTGCGTGCTGCATCCCGCGAGCAATGTCATCGATCTTCACTTCATCTGAAAAGCTGATGTACTTGCTGAGATAGAGATGTTCTACCTGGATAGCCAGGCCTGCAGGCGCATTTTTTACCAGTGCAATAGGTAAACCGCCATAGGTATCGGTATTGGTTACGCTCCATCCATGAATAAAAACAATAAGCATAAACAATCCCGCAATAACGAGTAGCGCCGCCGGAAAAATCAGGAAAGAGAGCAAATATTGCTAATAGGAAGAATTCCTTACTGTCCCGGGCGTTATTTATTTTTTAATTCGGCTAAGCGTGGACTATCCCCTATTATTCCAGACTGTTCCAACTGGAGCGTCTGCGGAAGCGGATCTTGGGCAAGATCAGGCCGAGCAGAATGCCGGCGATCACCACGCCCGCCCCCCTGACGAACCATTCGCGGTTGCTGCGATCCTTGAGGGATTGGTTTTCCAGTTGCACTGCCTGCAGCTCAGTCTCCAGCTTGTTTGTCTCATTGGCGAGGCGATTTTTCTCGCTCTCAATGGCAAGGGCGCTGGCGGCGGTCTTGCGGATATGGTCGAGATCGGTCTGAAGCTTATTGTTCTCGGCCAGGAGCCCACGCTTTTCCTTATCCAGGGAGGTCTTATCTCCGCTAACCGCGTTCAGTCTCTCCTTTAAATTCTTGTTTTCATCCTCCAGGCGGGCCAGCTTCTTCTTGGCGTCCGCCAGTTGATCCTGTGCGCTGGGATGGTCCATGAGGTAGCGGGTGAGGACCCAGCCCTCCACATCCTGGGGGGTGCGCACCCGCGTATAGCCACTTTCCTCATTGGTCTCCAAGACTTCCAAGGGGGTCCCGCTGGTGACCATGCGCAGGATCTGATGTTGGGTGCTTTGGCCGGTGCGTAGGGTGATCCCCAATTCGTCGCTGACGTAGCGCGTCTCAGCGGCGGCGACACCTACCATGGCGATAAAAATTAGGCAGACGCCCACCAGTGAGGAGGGAAGGCTTGCGGTGTTAGCAGTCAATACACGTGCGTTCAAGGTCATCGAAAATCCCAAATATGTCTATAACTCGTTGATAAGGCGGCTCCGGGTACCGCTCAAGCTTTACCCGGTCTTCGGGATTGCAGCCGGACG
>CAZOTG010000260.1:1959-3832 GCA_964582585.1 uncultured Chromatiaceae bacterium
CCATATTCGGGGTACTATGCAGCGCGCGCACCCCACATCCACGCATTTCGGCCGGCCCCCCGGCCCGCGCGGAATAGGAGACAGGCTCTAGTAATCCCGATAAAGCCGCCGTGGTCAAGAGTTGGATGTTGCAGCAGGCGATATTCCCTGCGTCTCTACGATGACCCAGGTCGTCGTAGAGACGGGAATCGGGGAGGGCGCAACCTGACCCCGTTGGTTCGTTTGACGTAAAGCTATTGGCCTACATTCATATTAGCAAGTCCGAACATTTGAGGAAAATCCTCTCTGCCCAGGGTTCCCCGTATTAAACTTAACCCTAATCTGTCCCCCAATTACTCACCCGCTCACCGCGCGGATCGACGACGGGGGCTGGTGGGCATCGGAGCGGTTCGCCTGTCCGCCGGCCGGCGCGGGCGCCCGCAGGCTCTCGGGAAAGTAGCGTGCCCGCATCCGCTCGCAGTAGCGCATCAGGTTTCCGAGCGAGGCTCCGTAGCGATAGAGCGGGTTGTCGCCTGTGACGTAAAGCGATACGCCGAGGAAGCCGAAGACGCAGGCGTCGAACGACGACGGCCGATCGCCCAACAGGTATGGCTGGTCGCCGAGCAGCTCGGAGAGGGCGTCGAGGTCGGCCTTGCCCTGATCGATGATGACGTTCTCCAAATGACGACCCATGCCGCGGGCATACAGCTGCTTGCCGAACGCGCGCTTGATCATGGTAGGCGCGAGCCAGCACAGCGGAATCGGCATGGTAGCGGCGAGCTCCTGCAGCCGTGCCGCGCCGCCCCGACCGAAGAACAGCTGATGTTCGAAGCACTGGTGGTAGTGTTCCTCTAGCATACGCTGGACGGACACGGCGAGGGCCCGCTGGCGTGCGTCGAGGTGCGCGTCGAGGTCGATGCCGTAACGTTCCGCGAGGTGCTCCATGATCAGCGTGGAGTCTCCCAGGCGCACCGCGCCGTACTCGATCCACGGTGACTTGCCCTTGGGCCCCTTGCTCGGGTCGTTGGCGACCACGAAGTCGAAGGGGATCTCCGCCATGCGCAGCCAGGTGGCGAGCTTGAGGGGAAACGGCGCCGCGGTGGCGAAGGGGACGCCCCAACCGGTGCCGAAGGCGAAGAGGCGAATCCTGTCAGACGTGGGGTTTGCCATGGTTGGACGCTCCTCTGGTTTGGGGGTGATGGGAGAATCCTAGCACATAATTTAGACCATGGGTAGATAAAATTTACCGATGGTAGATTTTTATGACCCATGGTAGAATTCAATCATGGATAGACGCAACGCCATCAAAAAACGCCGCCAGGATCAGGTGCGGGAGGAGATCCTGGACGCCACGCGCCGGGTGCTCCTGAGCCGAGGCCTGGCGGGTCTGACCCTGGACGCGGTGGCGCGCGAACTCGATCTCACCAAGGCTGCACTCTACCACTACTATGCCTCGAAGGAAGCACTGGTCGCCGAACTGATCTACCTCAGCCTGGAAAGCCACGCGAAGGCGGTCGGTGCCGCGGTGGCAAGCGCCACATCGGGAGCCGGCGCCATCGAGGCATTGATTCGCGCCGCAGCCGATCACTACGGGACCCGTAAGGACGAACTGCGACTGGCCTACCTGGTTCCCCAGGTCGGCACCGCGGCGGCCACACGCTTCGGCCCCGAGATGCTCGCGAGAATCCGCCCCTTCAATGAACTCATGTATGGGGCGGCCGCCCAAAAGATTCGTCAGGACCAGCAAGCGGGTCGCATCGCCCAGGGCATCGACGGGCGTCGCCTCGCGTTCGTCGCCCATACCTCCGTATTGGGAATGCTCACCGTCGAGGGTCTCGTCGAGACGGCCGACGAGGCGCCGCTGATCCATTTGCGTGACGCCATGGTGGATGAG
>CAZOTG010000261.1:0-3822 GCA_964582585.1 uncultured Chromatiaceae bacterium
CACCAGGTTCCAGATTTCGATATAGCGGTCGCCGTCCGCGTCGGGCGAGCCGGGTGGACCGCCCGCGATCCCGGGACCGTGATCGTAGAAGATCTCGCTGCACGGTCCGCACGGACCGGTTTCGCCCATTTGCCAGAAGTTGTCCGAACCGCCGCCGGGCTTGTCGCCGATGCGCGCGATGCGCGCTTTTGGCACCTTGATCTCGCCAGCCCAAATGTCATAGGCCTCGTCGTCGGTCTGGTAGACCGTCACCCACAGCTTGTCCTTGGGCAGCCGGTACACATCGGTGAGCAGGTCCCAGGCATAGTGGATGGCGTCACGCTTGAAATAGTCGCCGAATGAAAAATTACCCAGCATCTCGAAGAAAGTGTGGTGGCGCGCGGTATAGCCGACATTCTCCAGATCGTTATGCTTGCCACCGGCGCGCACGCTGCGCTGCGAAGTGGCTGCGCGCTTGTAGGGGCGCTGTTCCTTGCCGAGAAACACGTCCTTGAACTGCACCATGCCCGAGTTGGTGAACAGCAGAGTCGGATCGTTGCCCGGCACCAGCGGGCTGGAGGCAACCACGGCATGCCCGCGCTGGGCGAAAAATTCCAGGAACTTGCTGCGTATCTCTGCTGACTTCATAGTTTCGCTTCGGGCCGGGCGCAAGGCACCCGCAGTTCCAGCTGTCCTCGGGTAAAAGATTGAATTTTCGCCTGAATCGGGCGCGCATGCAAATCCGCGCTCGCACCGTGCCAAGCATCCCCTGGGGCGGACCGCGCGCGGCGCACGCATCTGCCCGCAGGCCTGTTCAGTTCAGGCTCACCCCGAGCAGATTGCCTATGGCGTAGGTCAAAGCGCCCGCGGCGGCGCCTATAAAGAGCATGCGCAGGCCGTCGCGCAGTGCCCCGCGGCCGGTAAACAGGCTGATGGCGGCGCCGACTGCGAACAGAGCCAGTGCCGTCGCTGCGACGGAGAGCGGAAGCGCCCGGTTTCCGGCGAGCCCGAGGAACGGCAGTAGGGGCACCAGCGCGCCTGCGGCGAACGAAAGAAAAGAGAACATCGCGACGCCCCAGGGCGAACCGAGATCATCCGGATTCAGCCCGAGTTCCTCGCGCGCGAGCGTATCGAGGGCTTGCGCGGGATCGGCGATGATCGCCTTGGCCAGCCTCAATGCGTCTTCCCGCGCAAGGCCACGCGCGGCGTAAATCAGCGCCAACTCCTCGGCCTCTTCATCGGGATACTGCGCGAGTTCGTCGCGCTCAAGGCCGATCTGATGCTCGAACATTTCGCGCTGTGAACGCACCGACACGTACTCGCCCGCCGCCATCGAAAATGCGCCGGCCAGCAGTCCGGCAACGCCCGAGAGCAAGATGATCGAGTTGTTTGCCGAAGCCCCGGCCACGCCCAGGATCAGACTCGCGTTTGAAACCAGGCCATCGTTGACGCCGAACACGGCGGCGCGCAGATTGCCGCCCCCACTGACGCCGTGATGGCGCTTGCCCACGTCCTCGAGCGTGGTCGGCACCGGATGATGACCCGGCACGGCATGCGAATACACCGACAGACCGCGCACCTTCATCGCCACCAGCACCGCGCGCAGGGGACGCGGGCCGCAACGGCGCACCAGCGCAGCGACCGTTCGCGCGCGCAGGTCGGGCACGTATTCGGGCGCAGCGGTTCCGGCCTGACGCGCCCAGATCTGCGCCTGGCTCTCGGCCTCTGCTGCAAGCCCGCGGAACAGCTCTGCGCGCGGCGTGCCGGCTTCTGCTTCGGCCATTATCCGGTAGAGATAGGCCGAGCGCATTTCCTCACGCCAGCCGTCCATTGCATGTTCGCCGGCGGACATCAGTCGGCGTCTCCGGCTTTGAGTACCCGGCGTACCGTTTCTGCGGAAAATCCGCGCCCGGCGAGAAAGCGCATCTGCCGGCCACGCTCTGCGGCGCTTTGCGGCAACGCGCCGAATTTTCTTTGCCAGGCGCTGCGGCAGTTCTCCAGTTCCTGCGCGCGCGCCTGCTCCACGGTGCGCTCGACGACTTCAGCCGATACACCGCGGCTCCTTAGGTCGTGCTCAATTTTAAGGCTGCCGAATTTGCGCGCCAGCGCGTTGGCGCGGGACTCGGCGAAACGCGTCTCCGACAGCCAGCCGCGCGCCACCAGCGCGTCCAGCAACTGTTCGACCTGCCCGGTATCTTCGCAGTGGGGGGAGAGCTTGTGCCTCATTTCGGCACGAGTATGCTCCCGTCGCGCGAGCATGGCCAGCGCCCGCCCGCGCAGCGAGATTTCCCTGCCTGCCACGGGAATTGCGCTCCCTGCTTACCCCGCTACGACGCTCAGCGCAGCGGGCTTCGCGCCCGGATTTTTCACGCCGACCGCCTCGCGCACGCGGGCTTCGATCTCGATGGCAAGTTCGGGATGTTCCCGGAGGTACTCGCGCGCGTTATCCTTGCCCTGGCCGATCTTGTCCTTTTTGTAAGCGTACCAGGCGCCGGATTTCTCGACGATGTCATGCTTCACGCCGAGTTCCAGGATTTCGCCTTCGCGCGAAATTCCCTCGCCATAGAGAATGTCGAACAGCGCCTCGCGGAACGGCGGCGCCATTTTGTTCTTCACCACTTTCACCCGCGTTTCGTTGCCCACCACTTCATCGTTCTTCTTGATCGAGCCGATGCGGCGAATGTCCAGCCGCACCGAGGCGTAGAACTTGAGCGCGTTGCCGCCGGTGGTGGTCTCGGGGCTGCCGAACATGACGCCGATCTTCATGCGGATCTGGTTGATGAAAATCACCAGGGTGTTGGTGCGCTTGATGTTGGAGGTGAGCTTGCGCAAGGCCTGGCTCATCAGGCGCGCCTGCAGACCCATCTGCGGCTCGCCCATCTCGCCCTCGATCTCGGCCTTGGGCGTCAGCGCGGCCACCGAGTCGACGACCACCACGTCGACCGACCCCGATCGCACCAGCATGTCGGCGATTTCGAGCGCCTGCTCGCCGGTGTCGGGCTGCGAGATGAGCAGGTCCTCGACCTGCACCCCGAGCCTTTGCGCGTACTGCGGGTCGAGCGCGTTCTCCGCGTCGATGAAGGCGGCGGTGCCGCCCAGTTTCTGCATCTCGGCGATCACCTGCAGCGTCAGCGTCGTTTTGCCCGAGGATTCCGGCCCGTAGATTTCGACCACGCGGCCGCGCGGCAGCCCGCCCACGCCCAGCGCAATGTCCAAACCGAGCGAGCCGGTGGAGACCACCTGCACGTCATCCTGGATCGCATCCGAATCCATGCGCATGATAGAACCCTTGCCGAACTGCTTTTCGATCTGCGCCAGCGCTGCCGCGAGGGCTTTCGTTTTGTTGTCATCCATGAATATCTCCTTCGGTTTCGGTCGCAATGCGTGCATCGACAAACACCGGGTTTCCGGCGCATGACTGTATTTTTATACAGTTTGTGAAATTATGCAACCCCCAGTGGATACGGCGGGTCGAAATGGGGTAAACGCAGTCGCTACAAGGCGCGGCCGGCACGAATCACCCCGACGCCCAAGCCTTCGATGACGAATTCCTCGCGCCGCGTATCGACAATGATGGGCTCGAATTCCGGGTTCTCGGGCAGGAGTTCGACGATCGCGCCGCGACGGCGCAGCCGTTTCACGGTCACTTCGTCGTGTAGCCGCGCGACCACGACTTGCCCGGCGCGGGCCTCGCCGGTCTTGTGCACGGCGAGCAAATCGCCGTCGTGAATGCCGGCATCGCGCATGCTCATGCCGCGCACCTTGAGCAGATAGTCGGCGCGCGGGTTAAACAGCGCCGGATCGACCTGGTAATGCGCCTGTATGTGCTCCTCGGCCAAGATG
>CAZOTG010000262.1:0-3817 GCA_964582585.1 uncultured Chromatiaceae bacterium
TTTATTGGAAAACACCAAGATTTCATCATCCAGTGATTGGAGTCAAAAAACAAATGACTCACTAAAAAACATAATCGATGTTTGTGAATCTTTTAATTCTAACGATTTAGATTTTTTTAAAATGGTTGCGCTGCAAACAGACACAGACACATACAACTATAATTCCGAAAGTGTTGCATTAATGACCATGCATGCAGCCAAAGGACTTGAATTTCCCGTTGTTTTTATTGCAGGATGTGAAAACGGCCTATTACCGTTTCAACCGTTTGATGGCGATATATCTGATATCCAAGAGGAAAGACGTCTTTTTTATGTCGCCATGACCCGAGCCAAGGAACGGCTCTATATTACTTTTGCAAAGAAAAGAAAGCGGTTTGGAAAAATCGAGAAACGAACACTGTCGCCTTTTGTCCAGCAAATTGAAAAAAAATTATTAACGCATGATGCCGCAATTTCGGGGAAAAGAACCAAAACCGGCCCATTACAGCTAAAATTATTCTAAGCAGGGACACAGCCCTTCTGTATTCATATCCGGCTTGCGTTGTGTGGTTGAGTTTTGACTTGAATGATTACGAGCAAAAATTTTCATGAAATATTCGGTTTAGCGCGGCGCGCAATATCTTCCGGAAACACCTTTGGGAGAGAGAACGATTTGCCACAACTGGTTAACTCTTGCGCGAAAAGTGCCGGCGCAAAACAAAAGATAATATTTCCACATTCGGTAAAAACGCTCACCGTATTTATCTTTAAGACCATTCCAGCTGTTTTGAAAATTTTGAAACCAGTGCATCAGCGTTCTATCGTAATCCGGTCCAAAATTGTGCCAGTCTTCAAGGACGAATACATTTTCAATGGCATCGTTAAGTTGCTTTGCTGAAGGCAGCGCGTAATTTGGAAAGATATATCGATTGATCCATGGATCGACTGTTCTCATGGAACAATTACCACCAATGGTTTGCAGAACGAATATGCCGTTTTCTTTAAGGCATCGACGGGCAACCCGCATAAACGTTTTGTAGTTTTTATACCCCACATGTTCGATCATACCCAAAGAAACAATACGATCAAATGTGCCCTTAAGGCTTCGGTAGTCCTCAAGGCGGATTTCAACCGGAAGTTTGTGACAGAATTTTTCAGCAAATTGCGCCTGTTTTTCGGAAACAGTGATTCCGACGATTTCAGCTTGATAATTTTCGGCAATAAATTTGGCAGTTCCTCCCCAGCCACATCCGATATCAAGAACACGCATTCCCGGTTTTAACAGCAACTTGCGGCAAACCAAATCCAGCTTTTTTTCTTGAGCATCATCAAGACTATATGCATTTTCCCAGTAACCGCAGCTGTATATTCGAAGCTTGTCAAGCATGCATTTATAAAGATCATTGTCGATGTCATAGTGATGCTGGCAGTCTGTAAAACATGAAGACGGTTTTTGGGGGTTGAACAGCCGGGCTTTTAGAAGAGAAAAAAACTCGGTCAAGGGATTGATTTTAGCGTCAAGATTCGCTTTCAAAACTCTGCAGATAAATTCGTCAAGCTTTTCGCAATCCCACCATCCGTCCATATAGGCTTCACCAAGACCCAGCGAACCTTGAGCCAGGACCCGTTGGTATAGCTTTTGGTTATAAACCTGTATATCCCATGGACGGCCGCCGTTAATTTGAACATCGGCTAAGGATAAAAGGTGTTCAATCTTTTTGCGAAACTTCGTGCTGCCCACGACATCATCCTTTTATAATCAGAAAAAATCAGAATGGGTGTCCGGGAGAAAAATTCTTATGAAAGTAAAAGATTACTCCAGATGCTAATTTATGTCAACCTGTAAAAGAATCTGGTTGATCGGGGAAAATTTTTCTTAATGGGTCTTTTTCCTTCTCAGATCTTGGATTTACTGACGGATCTGATACCCGCCAGGGAAAAACAGGCGATGTGGTCGGCCAATCGTTTGATCAAATTCCGTGAGAGGGGTTGATCCAGTAAGTATTCCAGGTCATTGCGATTGATGGTTAAAAGGGCACGACATTGGCTGACGATGCTTAGTTCACAGAATAGTACCGTTTCATCTGTGGTTTCAATCCCCAATATCTTTTGAATAATTCCAATTAGTTTTTGTCGACGAGGTTTGATCATATCGTGCCAGGAATCCTGTATCAGCCCTGTGGGATTGGCCAGTTCCATCAGGTACAGGCGTGTAAAATATCCCTGAAGACCTTTTTCCATAAAATTCTGGATAAGGGAGTGGATGTGGTTTCTCAACTGGTCGTCCGGAGAAGTATGCTCCGACTCGAGTGATTCGGGCATGGCATATTCATTAAAGGCATGCTGCCAAGCTTCGGCGTACAGGGTGTCCTTATCACCGAAATAATAGTTGACAGCTGCCACATTGGCGCCGGCTTGACGACAGATCTCCGCCACTTTCGCGTTGCGATACCCTTTTTCAGCAAACACTTCACAGGCGGCTTTTAACAGTCGATTTCGGGTTACCTTACCGTCTTCTCTTTTGGCCATGGTATCTTCCTTAAGCTTTTTTCCAAGTGCTATAGCCGAAATAAAAAAACGGCCATTTAAAGTTTTACTTGAATTGGCCAATGGATTATATTAAATACAAATTTAAATTAATCATTTAAAATTGTCAAATGGTTTTATTTGCAACACCGGTTTAATCTTATTTGTACCTTGATTGATTTGGAGGATCCTAAAGATGAGAACGAAATTCAATGTCAATTGCCCTCGAGGGATAGCCGATGAGATATTTAACGACAACCAATATCCTGAATGGGGGCTTTTTAAAATCGATCCCTCGAGAGGTTTTAAAGGGTCTGTTGTCCTGCTGTTGAGTGGGTTCTTAATGTTGGTGTTGTCCTATGGTGTGGACGCCGCGCCCGCAGGCCCCGGAACCGCACCGCCGCCGCTGGTAACGGTCGCCACGGTTATCGAGCAGGACGTCAATCCACCGGCGGAATATGTGGGCCATGCGGAAGCCATCCAGAGTGTTGTTCTGCGGGCCCGGGTGGAGGGTTTCTTAGAGCGGGTTGACTTCAAGGAGGGCAGCGATGTCCAAGCCGGTAATCTTCTCTATGTTATTGAACAGGAGCCCTACCAGGCCAGGGTTAATGCAGAAAAGGCCTCGCTGGCCCAAGCTGAAGCAATACTCACCAAAGCTCGCCAGTACCTTCATCGAGCACAAACTGTCCGTTCCGGAGGAATCTCCGCCACGGATCTGGAGAATGCCGTGGCCGAAGAACTCCGTGCAAAAGCTCAGTTTGAGCAGGTTAAGGCCAATCTTCAAATTGCACAGATCAATCTGGGATACACCGCTATTAAGGCGCCCATCAGCGGTCGCATCGGGCGAACCGCCTTTACCAAAGGGAATTTGGTTGGGCCGGATTCAGGAGCTCTGGCTAGAATTTTTCAGTCAGATCCGATTCGGGTGGTCTATTCCATTAGCGAAAACGACCTCGATTCCATTAATATGGCGCTTAAGGACGCCGATAGGGAAAAAAATCATCCCATGCTGATGCCGCAAATTAAACTGGCTGGCGGTCAAATTCTCGAAACAAAGGGGCATGTGGATTTTGTGGACAATACCGTGGATGTTTCCACAGGCACTATCGCCGTTCGTGCCTTGTTTAAAAACCCTAAAGGCACATTGATTCCGGGGCAGTACGTCACCGTTTTGGTTGCACGAAGTGAACCCAAACCCATGCCGGTGGTGCCCCAGGCGGCGGTTCTGGAAGACCATGACGGACGCTATGTTCTGTTGGTGGATGACCAGAACCAAGTTGCCGTGCGACGGGTTAAAACCGGGCCTGTGGTC
>CAZOTG010000263.1:0-3809 GCA_964582585.1 uncultured Chromatiaceae bacterium
ACGCCTATGCCGCCCTATGGCAGCGACAGCAACAGGGCCTGCCACCGGATCATATAGCAATAGCGCCGTAACCCTACCGGCTCGCCAGTGTTGCTGTTTATCGATTTAAGAGTGTCGCGCGCAACAGTTGGATGGCCGGCGCCAGGTGAGACGTGGTAAACAGTTCGAATGCCGGGATGTCTTGGCATATGGCAACGGCCCCGGGAAGGCCACTATCCTCATGCATCAACTGATTCAAGCCGTTGGCGTAAAGACGGGCCGCCGCCTCGGCATGGCTGATGGGAGAGATCAAAGGCTCGCTGCGATCGGGATGGTACTTGACGAAGAAAATGGCCTTTAACGGAACAGGGTCGTAATTTACCTGCGCAGGCAGGCAGTCCGTCGGAACGTGAATCGTCCGCTCTGTATATAAAGTCCCCGCGGGTAGCGTGAATGGGGCCGGCGGGACGGCTTTGAGACAGAGGGCATGCGGATAAGGCATGATGATCTTTTTTGCCAGATCGATGGGCGCCAGCTCATCGCTCAGGTAATCGAAGCCGTGGTGCAGCGCGGCCCAGGTGGTGGTGGACTTGCCACTGCCCGAGGGAGCCACGAACAGGCACGCCTGGCCAGCAAGCGCCAAGGCCGCACCGTGAATAAAATAGAGATCCTGGCGCACCGCCTGCAGGGAAAGGGTGAGGTCTTTCTCGAAGTTATACAGAAACTCGCTGTCACTGCCAGCGGTATGGGTCGCGCCCTCGGCGGTATCAAGGTAATAACTGCCGTCAGCCCGTTTTCCGGCGGCATAGCGCAACGACGCGGAACGGTCCCCGGAGGCCAGGGCCCCGTAGCCTTTTACCAGCCAGCCGTAGACATCAGGGTCGCTACAGAATACGGCGACACTGACATCGAATATCTTGAAATAGATACATGACGGGCGGTCACCGGGCTCGATCAAGGCCATATCTGAGGCAACGCTATTGACTGTAGGCATTGAGCGTACCCGGCTCCCGTATCCGTCAAGTATGCAGATCGTTTTCGTTAGTTAATGGCGATGGTGATCACCAACTTTTATTATGGTCATACGACCAGGTTTTGGTGGTTTCGTTGGACCCGCATTGGCGTGAGCCGGCATTGGCCGGGAGGCTCATCACCACCGGCGCGATATAGGCGATCTTGGCCGCGGTTGTGAGAAATTTGCGCTTGGAAGCATCGTGACTTTCTGTATCTTGCGGATTCATGTTCTCTCCCCCTTCGTAAGTAAAAAATTTGTTGATATTGAAATGTCACTACATTCCTAATCAACGCCGTGTAAAAGAGATAGTTTGCGCAACGTGCAAACCAGATTATTTACATCGTCTAGTGCAGTTTCACGATTCACAGAAAAGTTTTTCGCAAATTGCTTTACGAGGCTTTCCGTTGTTTCGGAGCCATTTATCCTTTCCAAGATCCAGGCGGCCGTTGCGTTAAACTGATGTATTTGATCAGTTTTCAGATCCAGCACCAAGGCCTCGTCACCGACTTTTTGCAATACAAGATCAGATCGCAATTCCATACCAAAACTCGCTAAACTGCCCAAAACGACGAATCTCGCCTGTCATGGCAAGATTCTCTTAAGAATTAGCAATAAGCTTGCCATTGATGAAATATATCTAAAATATTAATAAGTTATAAAATGTAACGAGAGGGATTATGGGTTTGAAGCTTCAAGGCATTTCAATAAGTGTAAAATCCGCTGACACCCTTGCCCGAGGGTTTCCGCCGTATGCTGTATCAGCAATGAACGCAGCTGGCGAGCCCGCCTCTCGGCAAAGTCCCAAGTGACGATGTAATGGTCATGGCGTTCAATCGCGAACAACATCTGTTGTTATGGTGCCTTGGCAACGGCAGTCAATTACCCCCTCTCCCGGATGATGGTCTGGACTGGAGTACCTTTTTAGACTTGGCCCAGACACACAATATCGTCCCGGTCGTCGCCAGCACGCTCCGCGATTTCCCCCAAGGGCATATTCCCGCCAAGGTATCAAGCACCTTGCAGGCATGGCGCATCGAAAGCACGCGTCACAACATGGCGCTGCTCATGGAGCTGTTGGGCATATTGGATTTATTAAAGGCGGAGGATATTAGCGCGGTTCCATTCAAAGGACCGACCACCGCAATGATGGCATACGGTGACCTGTCGCTACGCACATGCGGCGACCTGGATATTTTGGTCCCCCAGAGCGATTACCCCAAGGCCATATCGATTCTGCAGTCCAATGGTTATGCCGAAACCGAACGATATGAAGCGGCCATGCAGTCGACCCTGGTGCATGAGAAAAGTCACATCAGTATAGATATGCATTGGGGCATCCCACCCAGGGAGCTTGATCTTAAAATTGGACTGCTGCGGAAAAGCCTGGAGGATTTCAACCTGGGCGGCAAGACCGTTCATACCTTCTCTGTCAGCGATATGTTCATAATTCACTGTATCAATGCCACCAAGGAATACTGGAGACCGACCTTACAGCAATTGTACGACATTAAAATGTTCATCGAGCATACCGACCTGAAATGGCACGCTGTGTTCAAGCGAGCCAAGGACATCGGCTGTGAACGGATGGTGATGGCCGCTCTCCTTGCGACGCACTCCTTATTAACGCTTCAGCTGCCGGAGCCCATGCTGAGCGACCTGAAAAGATTATCTTATGCCGGCAGGGTGGCGCAGGAACTGGAGAATCACTTATTTAGTGAGAAGAATGCGACATTAAGTCGCCAGATAAGTACACTTTCAATATTTCCCAACCAGCACGCCTATTATACTGCGCTGTCCGGCAGTCGCATCCAACGGGCATGGAGATGGATGGAATGGATATTTACCCCCAACTCGGCGGACCGGGAATGCATATATCTACCGCGACCCTTGTCATTTCTCTATTGCATAATCCGGCCGGTTCGATTGCTGCTAAAGGCCTTGTGGAGATAGGGAGATGCGGCGCCTTCAACTTGGCGAGCCGTGTGATACAGGACTGTACTGGAAAGCATAATGGTGGCTACGGGTGGACTCGAACCACCGACCTCAGCATTATGAGTGCCGCGCTCTAACCAGCTGAGCTACGTAGCCAGGACTCAGAGAAAAGATGCAAGAGCTAAAGAGGAAAGGGATTATAACGTTCTTCTTTGCTCTTTTCACTTTCCTCTTTACTCTGCTCTCAAACATTAAACCGGAAATGGATCACGTCGCCGTCCCGAACGACGTAGTCCTTGCCCTCCAGGCGCCACTTGCCGGCTTCCTTGGCGCCCTGCTCACCGCCGCAGGCGACGAAGTCGTCGTAGGCGATCACCTCGGCGCGGATGAAACCCCGCTCGAAATCGGTGTGGATGGCGCCCGCCGCCTCCGGCGCCGTGGCGCCGATCGGCACCGTCCAGGCCCGCACCTCCTTCACCCCGGCGGTGAAGTAGGTCTGCAGGCCAAGCAGCCTGTAGCCGGCACGGATCACCCGGTTGAGGCCGGGCTCGTCCAGCCCCAGATCGGCGAGGAACTCGCCCTTTTCCTCGTCGGCCAGCTCGACGATCTCCGCTTCGATGGCGGCGCATACCGGCACCACCTCGGCGCCCTCCTTTTCGGCCAAGGTCCGCACTTGATCGAGGTACGGGTTGTTGCTGAAACCGTCCTCGGCGACATTGGCGATATACATGGTTGGCTTGAGGGTCAGGAGATTGAGTTCGCGCAGCGCGCGCTGCTCCTCATCGCCCAAACCCAGCGCCCGTGCCGGCGCACCGCTGTCCAATTGCGCCCTCACCTTTTCGAATAAGGCCTGCTGGGCCACGGCCTCCTTGTTGCCGCTCTT
>CAZOTG010000264.1:0-3806 GCA_964582585.1 uncultured Chromatiaceae bacterium
GGCACGCGCCGGCCGTTGACCAGCACCGGCGTGCCGCTTTGGGCGTGACGCGGATAGCCGTCGCCGTAACCGATGGCCACCACGCCCACCGCCATGTCCTCGGGACACTGCCACTCGCCGCCGTAACCGACGCGCTCGCCGCGTTTGAAGCGATTCACCGCCATCACCTGTGAATGCAGGCTCAAGGCCGGGCGTAAACCATGGTCCTGCCCCACCTGCTCGGCGAAGGGCGAGGCGCCGTACAACATCACACCGGGGCGCACCCAATCGCCGTGACTTTGCGGCCAGGCGAGGATGCCCGCCGAGTTGGCGATGCTCTTGGGCTCGCCGTAGGACGCCGTCACCTTTTGGAAGCATGCCAGTTGCTGGGAGGTAGTGGGATCGTCACGCTCATCGGCACTGGCAAGATGGGTCATCAAACCCTGGAGCTCAACGGGCAGGGCCTTGAGCCGCTCATAGGCCGCCGCCACCTTGTCCGGCGCCAGGCCCAGGCGATGCATGCCGCTGTCGATCTTCAACCATACCGGCAAAGGGGCGGACGGCGTGTCCGTCTCCAGCATGCGCAATTGTTCTTCATGATGGATTACCGTGGTGAGGCGGTGCCGGACGATGGCGGGAAATTCTTCGGGGCTGAAAAACCCTTCGAGCAACACCATGGCATGCTGGATTCCCGCCTCGCGCAGGAGCAGGGCCTCGTCGAGACAGGCCACGGCGAAGGCGTCGGCCTCGCCGAGGGCCTTGGCCACCTCGATCATGCCGTGGCCGTAACCGTTGGCCTTGATGACGGCCATGACGCCGCGCCCCGGCGCCAGTTCTCGGACGCGTTTCAGATTATGGGCAAGGGCAGGCGCATGGAGGACGGCCTGCGCGGGGCGGCTCATTTACGGCCCCGAAGGGAGTAACTCATCCATAACCCTCGCTCGAATAGACATCCTGGGTGTAGTTTTCGAAGCGGGTGTACTGGCCGAGGAAGGTGAGGCGCACCGTGCCGATGGGGCCGTTACGCTGCTTGCCGATGATGATCTCGGCGATGCCCTTGTCCGGACTGTCCTCGTTGTAGACCTCATCGCGGTAGATGAACACGATGACGTCGGCGTCCTGCTCGATGGCCCCGGATTCCCGCAGGTCCGACATCACCGGGCGCTTGTTGGGGCGCTGCTCCAGACTGCGGTTGAGCTGAGACAGCGCCACCACCGGGACATGAAGTTCCTTGGCCAAGGCCTTGAGCGACCTTGATATTTCCGATATCTCCGTGGCGCGGTTCTCCTTGTTGCCCGGCACCTGCATCAGCTGCAGGTAGTCGATCACGATCAGGCCCAGGTCATGCTCGCGCTTGAGGCGACGGGCGCGGGCGCGCAATTCCGTGGGGGTGAGCGCCGGGGTATCGTCGATAAAGAACGGCGTCTCGGCCAGCAGGCCCACTGCGTTGGTCAGGCGCGGCCAGTCGTCGTCGTCCAGTTTACCGGTGCGCAGTTTGTGCTGGTCGATGCGTCCCAGGGAGGACATCATGCGCATGGCCAACTGTTCCCCCGGCATCTCCATGCTGAACACCGCCACCGGCAAGCCCTGCTTGATGGCCGCGTATTCGGCGATATTCACCGCGAAGGTGGTCTTGCCCATGGAGGGCCGGCCGGCGACGATCACCAGGTCGGAGGGTTGCAGGCCGGAGGTCAGTTCGTCGAAGTCGTTGAAGCCGGTGGCGACGCCGGTGATGGGATTGTCCTGCTGGAACAGGGTGTCGATGCGGTCCACCACCTTCACCAGCAGGTCCTTCATGCTCACGTAGCCGTTGCGTCCGCGCGATCCCTGTTCGGCGATCTCGAACACCAGCTGTTCGGCATGATCCAGGAGCTCCGCGGTGGAACGCCCTTCGCGGTTGAAGGCGCTGTCGCCGATCTGGGTGCCGACGTGGATCAACTGCCGCACCACCCCATGGTCGCGCACGATGGTGGCGTAGGCCTTGATGTTGGCGGCGCTGGGGGTGTTCTTGGCCAGCGTCCCCAGATAGGCCAGGCCGCCTGCCTGCTGCAGTTCCCCGCTGCCCTCCAGGCGTTCGGCCAGGGTCACGATGTCAAAGGGTGTACCCTGCGCCGCCAGATCGCTGATGGCGGCGAAGATCAGACGATGATCGCGCCGATAGAAATCCGCTTCGGTGACGATGTCCGCCACCTGATCCCAGGCGGCGTTGTCCAGCGTCAAGCCGCCCAACAGGGCCTGTTCCGCCTCGATGGAATGCGGCGGCACCTTGAGCTGGGCGGTAGCCGCATCATATAGATTGGTGGCGTGTGCGGATTCTTGCATATCTCAGAGACTACCCCCGTGCCGCATCACCTCTTCGGGTGAGGCGGTTTGATTCTCGTCACACGTTACGACCTCGCGCGCATCGAGTCAACGACGCAAAATTCATGCAACTTGACGGAGAATCACAAGCCATGAACGATCCCGGTTGTTTCGCAACGGATAACCGGTGAGTGCTCAGCAATGGTATTAATTGAATGAGGTAACCCGCTATCCTCAGAAGGAACCGAGGACAGCGGGCACAGGTCAGCGCCGCTTAAGCCTCCGCCTCCACGTTCACGGTGAGCTGCGCATCGACATCGGGGTGCAGATGAATCTCCACCTGGTAACTGCCGGTCTGGCGGAACGCGCCGCCGGGCAGGCGGATCTCGTGGCGGGCCACTTCGATGCCGGCGCCTTGGGCGGCCTCGGCGATATCCGCGGTACCCACCGAACCGAACAGCTTGCCTTCTTCACCGGCCTTGGCGCTGATGATGATGGTCTTGCCGTTGATGACTTCGCGCCGTGCCTGCGCCTTCGCCAGGACTTCGGCCTCGGCCTTCTCCAATTGCGCGCGCCGCTCTTCAAAAATGGCGACATTTTGCGGCGTGGCCAGCACCGCCTTGCCCTTGGGCAGCAGGTAATTTCTGGCATAGCCGTTCTTCACCGCGATGCGATCGCCCAATTTGCCCAAGTTCTGTACCTTTTCCAGCAATATCACGTTCATCGTTAGCACCTCAAACTGTCAATGATTGACCCCATCCACTTAACCGCCACGATCAGCCGTCGTGACCGCCCTGCCCGTCCTTCTGCAAACGGGCCCGTATATCCATCCAACTGTCCACAAAAGCCGCCGCGGCCAGGAGCAAGGCCGATTGCGGCACAATAAACGTCAAGGCGTATACCGCAATCACCCAGCCGACATTGATGTCCTTCGCCTCCGCCACGCCGTGCATCAGACCCAGACTGTGCAGCAGATAGGCGGCCACGATCACGATCAGGACATTGGCGGCGAACTCCCCGGTCCATCCGCTGCCGGCCAGGGTCGCCGCCAGTACCGCCAATGCCACCAGGGCGAAATTGCGCCCCAGGCGCAGGCCGTGAAACTCCCGGCCGAATCCGCCGGGGTTGTACAACAGGGCCTGCCACCATCGCCCCAGAAACACGCTCAAGGCCAGTCCCAGCATCAGGGCCGCCGCCAGCATGCCGGTCATGATGGGCGCCGCGCTCGTCACCATCTTTTCCAAGGCATCCGCCGCGACGGTTTCATTCTGCTGCCTGGCCTGTTCTACCAAGCCGCCCAGCGCATTGCGCCAGAACTGCGCCGGATCGTCCACACCCACATAGACTCCGACCACGATCAGGCAGCCTATCAGCGCGGCGGCACTCACCATGGTCGACAGCGACACGGTATGGCGCAGCACCAAAGCGAGCAGCCATACAGGCAGCCAGATCACCGCCGCCAGCAGCACGGCCTTCAAGGGGTCGGGCATCAGGCCGGCGCATAACATCAACGCCAGCGCCGCCCC
>CAZOTG010000265.1:0-3802 GCA_964582585.1 uncultured Chromatiaceae bacterium
ATGGAGGCCTCCATCGCCCTCCAGGACTGGGAGGGCCTGCTGGAACTCCTCCCGGAACTGGAGCGCCGTGACGTGATTCACAGCGGCAAAGCGAGTGAATTACAGTGCCGGGCCTACCGCGGCCTGTTCGCCCAGGCTGGACTGCAAAGAGACAAGGAGCGCCTTTACAAGCTGTGGGAGCGCGCCCCGCGCGAGGTGCGGCGCAACGAAGACGTGCTGTTCGATTACGTCCGCACCGTGGCCAGCGTCGACCCCCACTCCGGCCTGCAACTGGATTCGCTGCTGGCCGAGGCCATTCACCGCCGCTGGAATGATGCCCTGGTATATGCCTACGGCCTGATCCCCTCGGACGAGGGGAATCTCCCGGCCCAACTCGGTCGTGCCGAACGCTGGCTGAAGCATCACCAGGACGACGCCATATTACTGCTCACCCTGGGCCGCCTGTGCGTGCGCAGCGAGCTATGGGGCAAGGGGCGCAGCTATCTGGAGGCCAGCCTCGCCATCGAGCCCCTGGCGGAGACCTATCGTGAACTGGGTACCCTGCTGGAGAAACTCAACAACAAAGGCGCGGCACTGGACTGCTATCGCAAGGCGCTCACCCTGGTACCGGACAAATCCTTCACCGCCCTCGGCCATCAGGCGCCGCTGCTGCTGCCACTGCTGCCGGTGCAGATGCGCTGAGTTTAACCCGCAATAGGCGGGTTAAGGTTTGGCCCGTTGTTGTTTCGCCACCGCATCCGGAGCGAATTCGAAGGGGTCTGAGAAGAACTGTTGCGGCGGCAGGCCGTTGGCGACGCAGGCGTCGCGAGTGGCGCGCACCATGGCGGGGGGGCCGGCGGCGTACACGTCGTAGCCGCTGAGATCGGGATAGTCCACCACCACCGTCTCGTGGACAAACCCGGTATCGCCTTGCCAGCGGTCACCCTCCGCCGGCGCCGACAGCACCGCCGTATATTGAAAGTTGGCATACTCCTCCCGCCATTGCAGAGGCAGACTGTCCAAGTAGAGATCCACCTTGGCCCGCGCCCCCCAGTAGAGATGCATGGCGCGGCTTACACCGGCGGCGAAGGCATGTTCGATGATGCCCTTGATGGGGGCGAAGCCGGTGCCGCCCGCTATGAACAGCATGGGCCGCGGTGAATCCTCGCGCAGATAAAAATCGCCGTGGGGGCCTTCGATGCGCACCATGCTCTTTTCCTTCATGTAATCGAAGACGTATTCGGTGAATTCGCCCTTGTCCACATGACGGATGTGCAACTCTATGTATTCGTCGTCGTGGGGTGCGTTGGCCAGAGAGAAGCTGCGATGACGCCCGTCGGGCAATAGAAAATCGATGTACTGCCCGGCGAGAAACTGCAGGCGCTGCGCGGCGGGCAGCTTAAGATAGAGACGTATCACATCGGGGGCGAGCAATTCCTTCCTCGCCACCCGCGCCGGCAGTTTCTTCACCTGGAAATCCTGCACGGCGGTCTCCTGCACTTCGATGCTGAGATCGCCCTGGGGGCGGGCCTGACAAAACAGCGCCAGGCCGGCGGCCTGTTCGGCGGCACTGAGCGCGGGAATGGAGGTCTCGTAGGTGACATGACCGGCGGCGACCCTGCCCTTGCAGGAACCACAGGTCCCGTTACGGCAGCCGTAGGGAAGCATTACTCCCTGGCGCAAGGCGGCGTCCAGCACGCTTTCACCCTCCTTGACGGTGAATTCGTGGCCGCTGGGCTGCACCCGGACTTTGCAAGACATAGCCATTCCCCGATACTTAAAGGTACTTAAACCAAAGCGCCACATTGTGGCCGATTTTGGCCTGGAGCACAAAATTGGACAGCATCCTCATTATTGGCTGCGGCGATATCGGCCGGCGTGTGGCAGCCCATTATCGGCAGCGCGGCATCACGGTAAGCGCCGTGACTCGCAGCCATGCCACGGCGGAAACACTGGCCAAGCAAGGCCTGCTGTCGTTGGTGGGCGATCTGGATCGTCCGGATAGCTTGCCGGTGCTGTCCGGCAAAGATCGCCTGGTCTTTTACTTCGCCCCACCACCCGCGCAAGGCGAAGATGATCCCCGCCTACGCACCTTCCTAAACCACATTGACGGTGAGGAGTTACCCCGCAAGCTGGTGTATATCAGCACCAGCGGCGTGTATGGCGACTGCCGGGGTGCTTGGGTAACGGAGGACACCCCGCCCAAGCCCAACACCGCCCGCGCCCGCCGCCGACTCGCCGCCGAGAATTTATTGAGGGACTGGGAACACCGCAGCGGTGTTCCCGTGGTGATCCTCCGGGTGGGCGGTATTTATGGGCCGGGGAGACTGCCGATGGAACGCCTCCGCCAGGGCGCGCCGGTATTGCGCGAACAAGACTGCGGCTACACCAACCGTATCCACGCCGATGACCTGGCGGCGGCATGTGTCGCCGCCGCCGAGCGCGGCCAAGGCATTTATAACGTCAGTGACGGCCACCCCACCACCATGAGCGATTACTTCAACAAGGTGGCGGACCGCTGCGGCTTGCCGCGACCCCCGCAGATCGGTTTTGCCGAAGCGCACAACCGTTTGAGCGCGGAGATGATGTCGTATCTGCAAGAATCACGGCGCTTGGATAACCGCAAGATGCTGGAGGAACTGGGGGTGTCATTGCGTTATCCGAGCCTCAGCGAAGGGCTGGCGGATATAGCGGTTTGACGCAATGATCCTATCGGACGGCGCCCCGCCCTCACACAACCGCTGACTTGCTCGCTAAAATGGCGAGCAAGGCCTGGGCGTGCTCCGTGGCATCGATGCCAAGACTGGTAAGATAACCGCCATCGTCCTGGGTGATCAAACCCTTTTCATGCAGGCGCCGGGCGGCGGCGATGGCCGCCGGTTCCGCCGTTTTATGCACCTTGATCCCCTCTTGGGTGGTGGCCAAGTTATAGAGACAGAGCAATCTGAGCTCCTCTACCAGCTCCGGCGTATAGGACATGTCTCCTCCTCGAGCCTCATGGGGTACCCCATCTTAGCTTCATTACCGACCGCTGTCTTCCCGCCCGGTAGCGGCGATTTATCCCACCGCCTCCATCTCGGGAGCTGATACGAGATGTTGTTCCCGGAACCACGCTAGGATGGGCTGCCATTCCACCAAATCATCCGCCACTTGCGAGAAGGGCAGCTCGAAGATGCCCAAGCCTTGCTTTGCGGCGCGGATATAGTTTTGAGTTTCACGCAAGGTGGCGATGAAGGGAATCTCCAGGCTGTTCAGAAAACACTCAAGTTCTTTATAGATCAAGGTCTGTTGGCGAACACGGTTGGCGACCACCGCCACCGTGGCGGTGCTGTTCATGGCCTTGCAGGTCAGCAACAGATCACCGATGAAATGGGCGGCGGCGCGAATATCGATGGGGGACGGTAACACGGGCACCACTATCTGCTGGGCATGCCGTACCAGATGGCCCAGTTCCCGGCCATGCACCCCTGCCGGGGCGTCGATGACGAGATAGTCCGGCCGTTCCGGCGCCCGTACCGGCTCCTTCCAGGCCTTGACGCCGTGAATGCCAGGACGCTCGACGGGACGCGCCGCCAGCCATTCACTGCTGCTGCCCTGGGGGTCGAAATCAGCCAGCATCACGGAATAACCTTGACGGACATGGTAGCTGGCAAGATTGGTTGCCAAGGTGGTCTTGCCGCAACCGCCCTTGGTATTGAGCACCATGATGGAACGCATGTCTCTCCTCCCGGCCGTTAGTTTACTGATATCCGTCGCGCTCAGGTAGATGCGGGACCGATCCCCAGGTCCGCCCAGAACTCGTCCACCCCCCGCATGACCTCGA
>CAZOTG010000266.1:0-3788 GCA_964582585.1 uncultured Chromatiaceae bacterium
CCTGGGCGACGAGGATCACCTGGGCGATATGGACTTCAAGGTGGCCGGTACCACCAAGGGCATCAGCGCCCTACAGATGGACATCAAGATCACCGGCATCACCCGCGAGATCATGGCGGTGGCCGTGGAACAGGCCCGCGAAGGACGTCTGCACATCCTGGGGGAGATGGCCAAGGCCATCACCGAACCCCGCGCCGAGTTGTCGGAATACGCGCCGCGCTACATCACCATGAAGATCAACCCCGAGCGCATCCGCGACGTGATCGGCAAGGGCGGCGCCACCATCCGCTCCATCACCGAGGCCACCGGCGCCGAAATCGACATCACCGACGACGGTACGGTGAAGATCGCCTCCGTGGACAAGGCGGCGGGCCTGGAGGCGCAGCGCCGCATCGAAGAGATTACCGCCGACGTGGAAGTGGGCAAGATCTACGAGGGCCGTGTCGCCAAGATCATGGACTTCGGCGCCTTCGTCACCATCCTGCCCGGCAAGGACGGCCTGGTGCACATCTCGCAAATCTCTGAAGAGCGCGTTCAGAACGTCGGCGACAAGCTTTCCGAAGGCGACATCGTCAAGGTCAAGGTGCTGGAGGTCGACAAGCAGGGCCGCGTGCGCCTCAGCATCAAGGCGGTCGAGGAAGCTTGATAACGACGCAAGCCGTAGAGAGAATGGAGAAGGGGCGTGAGCCCCTTTTTTATTAAGGTTGACTGTTTATTTATTTAGAAGGACGTTATGCGAATGAAAAAGCATCTGATACTTTTCTCCGTGGCAGTCCTGTGGGCTAGCCAGGCGATGGCCGTTGATCTGAAAACCGATAAACAGCGCTTTAGCTACATGGTCGGCATGCAGATCGGGCAGCAGCTCAAGAACGACAATATCGACCTGGATGAAGCGGCCTTCATGGCAGCGATCAAGGATGCGGCATCGGGCGCCGAATCCCAATTGAGCAAGGAGGACATGCAGGCGACCCTGCAGCGTATTCAGCAGCAGCGTGACGCGGAGGCCAAGAAAGCCGGCGAAGAGAACCTTGCAGAGGGTCAGAAATTCCTGGCCGCCAACAAGGACAGGCCCGGTGTCAAGGAGTTGCCGAGCGGCTTGCAATACAAGGTCATCAAGGCCGGTACCGGCGCCAGTCCCAAGGCGACGGATACGGTGGAAGTGGATTATCGCGGTACCCTGATCGATGGCAGGGAATTCGACAGCTCCTACAGTCGCGGCAAGCCGGCGACCTTTCAGGTAAACGGTGTCATCGAGGGATGGCAGGAGGCGCTCCAGGCCATGAAGGAAGGAGCTAAATGGCAGATATACGTCCCGGCGGAACTGGCCTACGGCAGCCGTGGTGCGGGCGCCCTCATCGGACCCAATGCCACCTTGATCTTTGACGTCGAGTTGCACAAGATCGTGAAAAAGTAAGCGGCCGTCGACCGCTGGTTTGAAAGTCGCGGCGGCGGGTGCGGCCCGCCGTTGCGCAATCGCAATATTTGCCAGGTACCCCGTTCACTGGAGGCTCATGTGAATTCATTCCGTCTAGCATTTTTTCTTGTCCTTTCTTTAGTCTTGTGCAGAACCGCCCTGGCTGCCGATACCACCGTGGAAACGAGTTTTGCCTTGCCCGGCCACGGGACATTGATCATGCAGCTGCCTTCGGGTTGGGATCACGAGGTGCGCAAGCATCCCGGTGATTTCCCCCCAACGATTGTGTTGACCGGATTCGAAGCCTCGCCTTTCGTGGTGATGATTACGCCACGCTGGGCCGCTGCAGGCGCCGGGGACGATTTCGGCAGCCCGAAGGACATTCACGCCATCGTCGAGAGAGCCGCCCAGGCCGCGGAGCCGCAGTCCGTCGAAGGCCGGCTCAGCATCGTGACGCTGGGAGGAGGAAAGGGGCCCGGATACTATTTCAAGGCCACAGACCGTGCGCCCAAAGCCGGGGACTTTAAATATATGACCCAGGGCGCGGTGCGCGTCGGCGAATTGGTCTGTACCTTCACCATCCTTACCAACGACGACAAGTCGGCGGTACAGACCAAGGTGTTGAACATGTTGAGTGGAGCGCTACAGCGAGCGGGCAAATAGCGCAAGGCGGTCCACGCCGAGTATTCCTTCGATGCCGTTCCTGATGGCACGATGCCCTCAATAACCGGGCCTGATGTGCCGATCAATGGGTAACGGTATACGGAGGGATATTTACATGGATAGCGCAACATCGTTGATCTGGGGGCTTCTATTCAGCTCAGTGGGATTTGCCTATTTTATCTACGGCAAGAAGCAGAAACGTGGCGTGCCGTTCGCCTCGGGCATCGGATTGATGCTGTTTCCCTATTTTGTGTCCAACAGCTATCTTATGGCCATTATCGGTGCCGTCCTCCTGGGCCTGCCTTATTTTTTCAGGTACTAAAAGAAATGCAGGCTTAGGCCTGCGTGTGAGACATCATTTCGTCATCATTCCTTACTATGCTTGCCAACACCGTCATTCGACGAGGATAATGAGCAGCCTTTTTGCACACTATATCTGAACAGATAGCCCTTCCATGGATCTACTCCTGCTGTTAAAAGCCTTTATCCTCGGCCTGGTGGAGGGGCTCACGGAATTCCTGCCGGTATCCAGCACCGGCCATATGATCATCGTCGGCGACCTACTCAACTTCAATGATGAAATCGGCAAGGCCTTCGAGATCGTCATTCAACTGGGCGCGATCCTCGCCATTTGCTGGGAGTACCGGCAACGGCTGCTGCAAGTGGCCGGCGGCGTGACCCGCGAGCCCGCGGCGCAGCGTTTCATCGTCAATCTGTTCATCGCCTTCCTGCCGGTAGCGGTGTTCGGTCTGCTGTTCAACAAGGCGATCAAGGCCCATCTGTTCCAGCCCTTTACCGTGGCCATCGCCTTTATTGTCGGCGGCCTGATCATCTTCTGGGTGGAAAAGGCTCGGCGCTACGCGCCGCGCATCCACAGCGTGGAGGAGATGGGCTGGGGTGACGCCCTCAAGGTGGGCCTGGCGCAGGTGCTGGCGCTGATACCGGGGACCTCGCGCTCGGGGGCGACCATCATAGGCGGGATGATATTCGGCCTGTCGCGGCAGGCGGCCACCGAGTTCTCGTTCTTTCTGGCCATCCCGGTGATGTTCGCCGCCTCGTTTTATGACCTCTACAAGCATTGGGACTTGATGGACAGCCAGCAGCTGGGGGTGTTCGCCGTGGGCTTCGTCACCGCCTTCATCAGCGCCTTCGTCGCCACTAAGGCCTTGATAAAATTCGTGGCCCGTCACACCTTCATGGTGTTTGCCTGGTACCGCGTCGCCTTCGGGGTGATACTGCTGCTGTATTACCGCGCCGAACTCTTCCAGGCCCTCTAGGGCAAGCCCGGATTACTGCTTGCCCTGCAGTTGCAGAAGGATCGCCTCGTTCTCCAAGGTGGACGTGTCCTGGGTGATGGCCTCGCCGCGGGCGATGGAGCGCAGCAGTCGCCGCATGATCTTGCCGGAGCGGGTCTTGGGGAGGTTGTCGGCATAACGGATGTCGTCGGGTTTGGCGATGTGGCCGATCTGCTCGCCGACCCAGTTGCGCAATTCCTCGGTGATGGCCTTGTCGACGCCGCCCGCCGGGCGTTCGCCCTTCAGTACCACATAGGCGAAGATCGCCTCGCCCATGATGTCATCGGGCCGCCCAACCACAGCGGCCTCGGCGACCCGCGGGTGGGCCACCAGGGCCGATTCCACCTCCATGGTGCCGAGACGGTGGCCGGAGACGTTGAGCACGTCGTCGATGCGGCCCATGATCCAGAAGTAGC
>CAZOTG010000267.1:0-3787 GCA_964582585.1 uncultured Chromatiaceae bacterium
CCAGCATTTTTCGCTCGAATTTTAGAACTTTTCCTGTCAGCCATGCCAGCAGGCCGATGATAGCCAACACACCCCAGGCCAGGAGCAGCATTTTGATAATTCCGTTTTCACTAACCTGGCTTTCGATAAGGATTTCGAAGATCAGGCAAGGGCTGAAGATGTAAAAGGTAACCTGGGACAGCGTGCGCGGATCGGCTTTCAGCCATTTGGATAATAAAAAACCGGTTCCTGCCGCTAAAAAAATTGGGAGCAGATTATCGATGAACAGCAGGAACAGGCTGGTCAATCCGGTGAATCCATTTCTTCAGTGTCTTCGGCGTTCTCGAACAGCTCATCGTCCAGGTACGATTCTCCATCAATCGCACCCGGTTCTGGCAGGTCGAACAGGGAAAAGAGTTTTACATCCTCTGTAAATTCCAGGTTTTCCAGGGCATCTGAAATGAAATCGGCTTCGTCTTCGTCGTCCGTTTCCTCGAACAGTTCTTCCAGGCTTTGGCGGACGCCTTCGCCGCCGATTTGGGAAAGGGACCAGATGCTGGCCTTACGTACGTTGGCATCGGGATCGTCCAACAGTTCAAGCAAGGTTTCCACTGCCTCTTTGAGTTCCAATTCTCCGGCGGCACGCGCCGCTTCGGTACGCAGCGATGGATGTTGGCTGTCTAAATTATCCAGGATCAGGGATTCCCACATTTCGTGGCCCGAGCGTCCCATGGCGAATAAGGCGCTGGCCCGCCACTCCCTATCTTGGGATTCGATCGCTGTCTGGATGTGACTCGCCACCTCATCTCGGCTGGAAAAGCCCAGGGCCTCCAGGGCGCGCCGGCGAACCAATTCGTGGTCGCTGCCGTTCAGGGTGGCCAGCAAGTGATCCTCCACCTGGCGCGCAGTCTCAACCGGTAGCTCTTCCAATTCGCCCAGATAGACGAAACGCCCCAGGGCGGTGGCGGCCGACGCGCGCACCTCAGGATCGCTGTCCGCAGCCATCATTCCCAGGAAGGTTTGGATTAAATCTTTATTTTCGTATTCCCACAGGATGCGTACAGCCAGTAGGCGTACGCTTGCATCTTCGTCGCGCAAGGCGAATTTGGCAAATGCCTCAAAAGATAGCAAATAATCCGAAATACCCAGTTCTTCGGCGTCTTCCAGGAGTGCTTTGCGCCGCCAGACGGGAACTTGCGGCCAGACGCTTGCCAGCATGGACAGTTCATCTTCTTCCAAATCGGAAAGCCGGTATAGAAAGCGGGGATTAAGAGGGGCATTGACGTCGAGCAGAGAATCCATTAACTGCTGAAAAGGGATTTTTTCTGGAGTTGACATAAGATCTTACGTGGCCTCACTTTGGCAAGATGAGCGGGTTGATAAAATCCTGTACGTTGATATAAATCAACAAGATTAAAAGAACCGTGAAGCCGATCAGGTGGATCATATTTTCATATTGTGGCGGGATTCGGCGCCGGATCAGGATTTCCGGCAGGATGAGTAGGATGCGCCCACCATCCAAGGCTGGAATAGGTAAAAGGTTCAACACACCCAAAGAGATGGAGATTGCCATGAAAAAGATCAATGGATTCTGTATCTGCTGGTAGATGTCGAACATGCCTTTATAACCAACCAGACGACCTTCTTGCGGTGAGACTGAGCCGTTGAGCATGTGCACGGGCAGTAGAAGGATGCCGGTCACGTTTTGATAGGCAGTCTGGGTGCCGCGGATGAAGGCTTCCGGCAGGCCGATCGGCTGCGTGGGATGTCCCATTTCGATGCCGATGGCACCCTGATTTACGGCGATCAGCTCATGATCCTGTTCAGCCGTGAGATCCTCTCCCGTAAACCGGGCGCGACATTCATTTCAGAAGTCAAGTGCTCCCAGACCATGTATGACGACATCGCCAAAAACGGCGGCAAAGCCATCATGTGGAAAACCGGCCACTCGATGATCAAACAGAAGATGAAAGAGGTGCAGGCCGATCTGGCCGGCGAGATGAGCGGCCATATCTTCTTTGCCGATCGCTATCTAGGCTATGACGATGCTATCTATGCCACCTGCCGGTTGCTGGAAATCCTGGCGGACACCGGAAAAACCATCGGGCAGCTGCTGGCCGATGTGCCCAAAACTTACAATACTCCCGAAATCCGGGTGGACATGCCGGACAGTATCAAGTTCAAAGTAGTGGCCCAGGTGACCGATTACTTTCGCCAGCGGGAAAATGTTATCGATATTGACGGGGTGCGGGTGCTCTTCGACGATGGTTGGGGGCTGGTGAGAGCCTCCAATACCCAGCCGGCCCTGGTGCTGCGCTTTGAAGCCCTGTCGGAAAAAAAATTGCAAGAGATCCGAACGACTGTAGAGTCAGTGTTGGAGAAGATCAAGAAACAAGTCGTTTAAACGACTGGTTCAAAGTTCAGGGTTCACAGTTCAAAGTTGGCGGATCAGTGAACCCTGAACCTTGAACCCTGAACTTTGAACTGTGAATACTGTTGACCGTCAAGATAAATAAAAAGGTCTTCGGCACGCTTTTCTTCTCCTTGCTGGCCCCCATCACCGGGGTGGGCATCGTCGTGCCGTTGTTGCCGGTCTATGCGCGCAACATGGGTGCCGGCGGACTTTACATCGGACTGATCTTCGGGGCCTTTTCCATTTCAAGGACATTTCTGCTGCCATTTTTCGGCCGGTGGTCGGACCGCAGGGGGCGCAAGCCGTTCATCATCACCGGTCTGTTTTGCTACGCTTTGGTCTCGGTGGCCTTCATCGTTTTTACCCAAGTCTATCAACTGATTATCATCCGATTTTTCCAGGGGGTAGCCTCCGCCATGGTCATGCCGGTGATCCAGGCCTATGTGGGCGACATAACGCCCAAGGGGAGGGAAGGATTCGTGATGGGACTCTTCAACATGTCCCTTTTCTTCGGTCTGAGCCTGGGGCCGGTGGCCGGTGGCTTCATCAACGATCATTTTAATTTACAGGCCGCTTTTGCCTGCATGGGCGTTCTGGCCATAGTGGGTGCCGCCCTGAGCCTGTGGCTGTTGCCGGCCACCCGGGATGAGGTAGGATTGCGCAGGGGCCGGCCGCCGCTGCAATGGACGGCCATTATCGGCGACCGGGTCATGATCGGTCTATTTGCTTTTCGACTGGCCTACACCACGGGTATCGGTATCATCTGGGGCTTTCTGCCGGTCCTGGCTGACGCCCAGTTTCATCTCAGCAGCTCCCAGATCGGCATTCTGGTGATGCTGGGGGTGCTGGTCAGCGGCCTGATTCAGACACCCATGGGGTATCTGGCCGATCGTATCAACCGCAAAGCCATGGTGGTGACAGGTGGTTTGCTGGCCGGACTGGCCGTTCTCTCTTATCAATGGGCGAGTAGTCATGCTCAGTTGTATGCCGCCAGCATTGCTTTCGGGCTGGGCGGCGGCACGGCCATGCCCGCAGTCATGGCGGTTGCGGTACTCAAAGGCCACCAGACCGAATCCATGGGTTCGGTGATGGCCGTGCTTACAGTGGCGCACAGCCTGGGCATGTTGCTGGGAGCCGTTATGGCCGGGGCGATGATGGACTGGTACAATCTACGCGGCGCTTTTGGCCTGGGGGCGGGATGCATGCTTCTTGGGCTGATTGTTTTTTATGGCAGCGTCTACGGCACGTCCATCGATGCTCAAAAATGAGCCAGTGCCCACCCATAAATGGCCAATTTGTCCGATATCGGCGTTGGGCTCAAAATTTAATAAAACGGAAATAAAACCAAATCCGGCGGGGTAAATTTTAGCGCGCCATGATGAAGAACCACAATGC
>CAZOTG010000268.1:0-3774 GCA_964582585.1 uncultured Chromatiaceae bacterium
CAATTCCACTGCGGTGACGCCGAGGTCCACAAGCTGATCGAGTCGTTCCGAGGCCTCGGCAAACGTCCCTTGTTTGGTAAAGGTACCGGTATGCAGCTCATAGAATACCGCTTCCTCCCAGGGCCGTCCCTGCCAGCCCTCGTCGCGCCACTGCCATGTCGTTGGGTCGATGATCTCACTGGGGCCGTGGATATCCCGCGGTTGATAACGAGAGGCGGGGTCCGGCACCGTGAGTGAGTCATCGATGCGGTAGGTATATTGCATGCCGGGCGCGGCGCGGTCGCTTTCCAGGCGATACCAGCCCTGTGCCCCATGGTTCATGGGAATGGTGATGCCCTCGCCGGATGGCGACTCCAGTTGCAGCACGACATCCGTCGCGGCGGGCGCCCACAGCTGAAAGCATACCGTGCCGTCAGTCGTTACCTGTGCGCCGAAGGGCATGTTGTGGCGGCGCCTCATGCTTTCACGCTCAAGCTAGTTCAATGCGGTCGCTGGCGCCGTGCAGCAGGCCCACCATCAGCGTGAGATATTCGCGGAGTTGGCGGGTGATCAGGAAGTTCTCCCTAACGAATTCCTTGGACTTGGCACCCATGGCCGCGATCTTATCCGGTTGATGCAGCAGGTAGCGAATACGCAATGCCGCACCTTCCGGCGTATTGACCAGAAAGCCGGTGTGGTGATCGATAACCTGCAAACGGATACCGCCGGTGTCACCGCCGATGACCGGCTTGCCCTTCCACAGGCCCTCGGTCACCGTCAGACCGAAACCCTCGCGGGTGGACTTTTGCACCACGATGTCCGCGGCGCGCTGCAGGGCGTTGATGGTGCGGTGGGCATCCGCGGGTAACAATAGAATATGAATGTCTTCATCGGTGCCCGCCACCGAGCGCACTTCCTCCAATACCCGTTCGCCTTCGGGGTCGTCACTGGCACCACCGCCCGCCAGCACCAGTTGCAAGGCGGGCACGAATCGCTTGGCCATTTGATAGGCGTGTATCACCCCCACCGGATCCTTGAAGCGATCATAGCGCGAGATCTGGGTGATGATGGGCCGCTGGCGATCGATGCCGAATTGCTGGCAGACCGCTGTAATGTATTCGTCCTCCAGTTCTATATTCTTTTCACTGAGAGGATCGATGCTGGGGGGGATGATGTACTCGGGATGGGGCAATACCTGGGCGAAGGCCGCCAGGGAAAAGATGCTGGCATCATAGGGTGAAACGAATCGCCGTAGATAACGCCATACCGGCCGGTAGGGATGGCTGGCATCGATATGGCAACGCCATACCCACTTGCCCTTGCGCCCCGGGCAGAAGTGGAGCAGGGGGGCGGGCTGGGGATCGTGGATAATGACGAAATCCGCCTCTTCGAGCAGTGGTCGCAGGTGCTCGGCATTGACGCGATTGGTTTCGACGTAGGCGCTCAAGACATCTTCCGCAATACCTACCTGATTGCCTTGCAGGGCGTTGTGCATGCCTTTAGTGCACTGATAGAAGGTCTGATCGCCGGTGATGACCTCCCAGGTCGTATCGATCCCCAGTTCTTGCGTCAGCGGCACGAACTTAGCGAGAATCTCGGCGACCCCGCCGCCGCTGCGCGTGGAATTGATATGCACCAGCTTCTTGCCGCGCAACGGCTCCGCCAGTTGGCGGAGATGATCAATGACGTCGCCGCCGGTCACCTTTGCGTATTCTTCGAGAACGTTCACTGATATTCCTTTTAGATAATAGATATTTAGAAATATTTCTTAAATATCTCCGTTAACTGTAGACGCAGCTCACTGAGACTGCCGAAATAAGGGTCAACGCCGGCGAGGTCCTGGCGCAGCTCGTCGTACTGCGCGTCATAAGTGGAAAGCCACAAGCGAAAGTCGTCATTACCGGACAGGCGGCGGCGTGCGTCGATAAAGTGATAGAAGATGCTGCTGGGCGAGAGCCGTGGAATGACCTCGGCGAGTTCGGCGGGCTGCTGCAGGCGGCGATGGGTATCGAACACCACGATCTGGGAGCGGACGAATTCGAAGGGCCGTGTGGCGCGCAGCCACGAAACGCCGGCTTCGCTGTCGAGATGTTCCTCGATGACGTCCATCAGATCGCGGCGCAGATCTTCCAGATCCTCATAATCCGTGGGATCGATCACCGCCAGGCGTTCCGCGAGGCTATGGTCATGCAGATGATGCCGTGCCCAACCGGCGAAATCGTTGTTGAACTCCCGTTCCTCGAAACGAGGCTGCAGCAGGCCGCCCCAGAAATGATAGTAGATACTGTCGGCGCTGACGCCCTGTAGATCGTTGCGCATCTCCGACAGCGTATGGTTCTGCTTTCCGGTGGCGATGGCGATCAGGGCGCAGTCCTTGACCGCGAACACGCCTTGTTGAGTCGTTATGCCTTCCGTTGCATCGGTCACGTGATATCTCCCAGGTTAGCGGGCATGGCTACGACGGGTTATGGCTTTAGGTTAGAACCAGGGCCTGACCGAAAGCAAATGGAACCTTGAATGGCCTCTTTCGCGAAACCCGTCACCTCCATTACTTCGTATAATATATATTATGTTAAATGTTGTTGGGACAGCGTCTACAGGCAAATAAACCCCTCTCTCGCCCCGCGCACGGCCGGAATGGCGGTATACGCCGGCCGTTGCAGTTAACCAGGAAGAAGGAATCGCCATTCATTGGGAGACCGACTGGATTGTGGTCTTCTGTTTATATAGTCAATTAGATTCGCGACGGATCTGATTAGCTTCGATATGAAGAAGTCGCTTGCACTACTCACGCGTCTCGTTATCAGTGATGCCTGAAATTCGCTGAGTGAGCGTGCGGACTGATGACGCAGGTTCCTTTCCTCCTCCTCGCTTATCGACGGCGTTATGGAATCGCCATCCTTGACATCATGCAGCCCTTCCAGGCGCGGCATGATTGGTTCGCGGAAAAAACTAGCTTCATTACTTTCATGCGAGGAGGATAATAAAAAGGCCCGTTCTCAAGAAGGGAACGGGCCTTATATGATGACGATCTACAGCTTAGAAAATTACTGGACCATTTCTTTCAGCTTCTTCAGGGCCACGACTTTCACGACGGTGCGTGCCGGCTTGGCCTTGAACATGGTCTCTTCCCCAGTAAACGGGTTGATCCCCTTGCGAGCTTTGGTAGCCTTTTTATGGACCGTTTTGATCTTAAAAAGACCGGGCATTTTGAATTCACCGGGGCCCCTGGGTTTCACGTGCCGCGAAATGGCGGTTGTCAATTCGTCGATCACGTTACTGACATCCTTACGGGATAATCCAGTGTTTCCAGCGATGCTCGTCAACAGCTCGGATTTGGTGAATGGATCTTTTACTGGGCTTGCCTTTGCTGCCTTTGTCGACTTCGCTGCTTTAGCGGTTGCTTTCTTTTTCGCCATACTTCCTTCCCTTGTTTGAGTAGATTAAGCACGAGAATGCACCGTGCATTAAATTAGTAGAAAAAGCGGCAAATTTCCAGTAAAAAATGCATTTTTTTACGAACGCGCCGCCGGTCCGTTCCAAGAGGGCGATTTCAGAGTCCGGCTCGACCCAGGGTAATTGATGGTGGAAATTGACTGGATTGGTGCCCGGGACCGGAATCGAACCGGTACAGCCGTTTTAGGGCCGGCGGATTTTAAGTCCGCTGCGTCTACCTATTTCGCCACCCGGGCTGAGCAGCGTGGCATTGTAACGTGACGTTACATCAACGAAAAGCGAATAAAAGGAAATGGAGGCTGGGGTCGGAATCGAACCGGCGTCCACGGCTTTGCAGGC
>CAZOTG010000269.1:0-1752 GCA_964582585.1 uncultured Chromatiaceae bacterium
CATGATAAGTGTGTATTAATAACGGAGAGATTTGATGGTTAAGGTATTGTTTGTCTGCATGGGCAATATATGCCGTTCCCCGACGGCCCATGGCGTCTTCCAGCGTTTAGTGGAACAAACCGGCCTGCACCAACATATCGAAATCGATTCCGCCGGCACCCATGCCTATCACATAGGCAATCCACCGGATTCACGGGCTCAAGCAGCGGCGTTGCGCAGGGGCATCGATTTGAGTCTGCAGCGGGCGCGGCGCATAGCGGCCGACGACTTCAAGCGCTTCGATTACATCTTGGCCATGGACCAGGACAACCTGTCCTTGCTCAGGTCTGCATGCCCGCCACATCATGTGCACAAATTGAGTTTATTCCTGGAATATGCGCCGGAATTGAAGATACAGGAGGTCCCCGATCCTTACTACGGGGGAGCGACAGGCTTCGAGCAAGTGCTGGATTTGGTCGAAATCGCCTCGGAGGGACTGCTTCGCCATCTTCGCCAGCAGGGTCTGGTCAATCAATAAATTCACCGCCGCGGCAAGCCGAGACAGTCGGCTCGCCGTGGCAGCGATTTTCCTGTTTAGACGTTGGATTTATCCGAGTGGGTCCCCTCGTAACGATTTTCGGCAGGGGCTGCCTCCTCGTTGTGCGACGTTGCCGCGGGGGCGTGGCCGCCGGATGACCCCGCCGGTGGCGAAGGCTCGGCCGGCTCTCTGTTGATCGCCGTCACTACCCGCTCGACGCTGCTGGATTCGCCCTGCTGGTTACGGGCGTTGTCCCAAGGAAAGGTCGATTGTGCCGGGCTGGGCACGGGCGCAAAAGAACTGGGTTCTTTATTGGCCGGTACGGCGGCGTCCTCCCTGGGACGCGGCGCCTGAGCTTCGGCACTGTTGAAGAGGGGACGCTGTACGATCTCGGCGGATGCCGCCGTGGCCATATTCTCAGTGGCATTGTTAATGACATCGGCATTGCTCGACGGCCCCGTCTGCGGCGCGGTGCCTTCGCCAGTACCGGATTCCGCGTTCGCGGCGGCGTTGTTGCGCGCCGATTCGTCACGGCGGCGTCCTCTGCCACCCCGCCGGCCCCGCCGGCGGCTCGAACGCTGCGGCTGTTCCCGCTGGGCCGCCTCGCTCCTCTCCGGTTTAGCGCCGGCCTCGCCAGTGCCTGCCTCGGCGGCCACGGGTTTTTGCACCGCTTCGGCTTGCCGTGGCGCCGGCGGCGGCTGGGTCGGTGCCTCGGCGGCAGGTTTACCTTCGACCTGGCGGCTGCGGTTGGCGGCCGTCGCGGGTTTTTCCTTGCGGGCAGGGCGGCGGGATTCGCCGCGGCGAGAGGTGCCGGCACCACCATGACGCCCTTGGGGCTTCGTCCCTTGTCTGCCGCCGCCGCTGCGCCTCGCCGGCTTCTCTGCGGTCTTGGGGGCGGGTGCCTCGGCCTTGGCGCCGCCGAACAGGCTGCTCCACAGCCGCTTGATGAATCCCGTCTCGCCGTCTTGCGCGGGTGCCGAATGGGGAGCGGCACTGCGAGGCGGGGGGGCGGGGGTGCTGGGTGAAATGCCCTTCACCGCCGGTTGTTCCGGGCGCACTATCTCATCGGTCATCCACGTTGCCTCCACCGCTTCCGGCTGCTCGGCAAGTTGATAACTATTGGTCACGACGTCTGTTTCCGGCATTTCATCCTTGCGCAGACGCTTGACCTCATATTGCGGGGTATGCAGGTGGATGTTGGGCACCATGACGATCACGACCTTATGGCGTTGCTC
>CAZOTG010000269.1:1762-3720 GCA_964582585.1 uncultured Chromatiaceae bacterium
GAGCAGGAAGGTGGCGACGTCCACCGGCACTTGGGCGATGATACGCCCGGTGCTTTCCTTCATGGCCTCTTCTTCGATCAGTCGCAGTATGGACAGGGCCAGGGATTCGATGCTGCGAATCCGGCCTTCGCCCTGGCAGCGGGGACAGATGATTTGGCTGTATTCACCCAGTGAGGGGCGCAGCCGCTGCCGTGACATCTCCAGCAAACCGAAGCGCGAGATTCGGCCGATCTGGACCCGGGCCCGATCCTTTTTGAGGGCCTCTTTGAGGCGGTTTTCCACCTCCCGCTGGTTGCGGGCGGGGGTCATGTCGATGAAGTCGATGACGATGAGGCCGCCCAGGTCCCGGATGCGCAGCTGCCGGGCGATTTCGTCGGCCGCTTCCAGATTGGTGTTCAGGGCGGTTTCCTCTATGTCGCCGCCCTTGGTGGCGCGGGAGGAGTTGACGTCGATGGCCACCATGGCCTCGGCATGATCGATGACGATGGCGCCGCCCGACGGCAGACGCACCTCGTGCCTGAAGGCGGCCTCTATCTGACTTTCGATCTGATAGCGGGAGAACAACGGGATGGCATCCCCATACAGCTTAATCTTGTTCAGATAGGTGGGCACCACTTGCTGAACAAAGTCACGGGCCTGTTGATAGACCTCCTGGTCGTCGATGAGGACCTCGCCGATATCCTGGCGCATATAGTCCCGGATGGCGCGGATGATGACGTTGCTCTCCTGGTAGATCAGGAAGGGCGCCGCCTGTTGCTGGGCGGCGGTTTCGATGGCTTGCCACAGGCGCAGCAGGTAGTCCAGGTCCCACTGCAGTTCTTCCACGCTGCGGCCCACCCCGGCGGTGCGGATGATGACGCCCATCCCCTCCGGGACATTGAGGGCGCTCATGGCCTCCCGCAGTTCGCTGCGATCCTCTCCTTCGATGCGGCGGGAGACACCCCCCGCACGGGGGTTGTTGGGCATCAGTACCAGGTAACGTCCGGCCATGCTGATAAAGGTGGTGAGCGCCGCTCCTTTGGTGCCGCGTTCCTCCTTGTCTATCTGGACGACGATTTCCTGTCCTTCCTTCAACAGATCCTTGATGTGAGGGCGCCCACCGCCTTCCCCCGCAGACGTCTTTAAGTAACTGGGGGAGATATCTTTGAGGGGCAGAAAGCCATGGCGTTCCGCGCCGTAGTCGACGAAGGCCGCTTCCAGGCTGGGTTCGACGCGGGTGATTTTACCTTTGTAAATATTGGCTTTTTTTTGTTCGCGTGAGAGTGTTTCTAAATCCAGATCATATAAGTGCTGACCGTCAACCAGAGCTACGCGCAGTTCCTCCGGTTGCGTCGCATTAACGAGCATCCTCTTCATGTTGTCCGTTCTCTCGGGCGCTTCACCGCAAGAGGGATTTGCCAGGGACATCGGCTTAAGGACATCCCTAGGGCTGGGGCGCTGGAGTCTGGTAGACCTTGAGAATTCAACGCCGCTGAGGGCTGAGTATCCCAGCGCGTCCCCCTGCAAGGAGGAGTGCACATGGATCTCGTTCAAATTCTTTCAGGCTCAACAGGCTCGCGGCCTTTTCACCCTCACGGCAAACCCCATGCTGGTGCATGGCGCCTCATTGTTCATCGCTCTTATCTTGGGTTGAGCGATGTCTAAACCCGTAATTTAAGCCCAAGTTTTTAAATCTGGGCCATCGTCACCCTCATTACCCCTTTTGTCGGAATAAAAAGAGATGACTCAAGATTATTCGCGCTTAGGCAGTTTGGCAGCGTGTAGGTATAATGCTCACTTTCCATGCATCAACCTCTTAAGACTACCTTGCACAAGGCACGTAAATCTTTGTATTCAGCACTGCACCGCATAAAGGGCAGGTTGCACGCCTCCGGATCATTTTTAACCCGATTTGACGTTCAGGTAATATATCAGCCTTAAATTTTTTAAGCATTGCGATAACATTCTCATCACTGATT
>CAZOTG010000270.1:0-3717 GCA_964582585.1 uncultured Chromatiaceae bacterium
CTACCATGAACTGGAAGACATTATCACCATGCTGGGCATGTCCGAGCTCTCCGCTCAGGACAGGCGCATCGTGCTGCGCGCCCGCAAATTGCAGCGCTATCTCACCCAGCCCTTTCACGTCACCGCCGCCCACACCGGCATGGCCGGAGTGTCGGTGGCCTTGCAGGACACCCTGGCCGACTGCGAGGCCTTCCTGCGCGGCGATCATGATGAACTGGAGGAAGACCGCTGCTACATGCGCGGCACCCTGCGGGAGAACCCGGCATGAGTGCATTCCAACTGCATCTGCAAAGCGCCACCCAATACGAACTGATCGAAGGCGTGACCAGCTTCGTCGGCGAAGACGATTCCGGGAGTTTCGGCGTTCAGGCCCATCATGCCCGGTTCATAGCCTCGCTGAATTTCGGCCTGGCACGTTATCGCTGCGGCGAACATCCCTGGCAGTACCTTGCGCTGCCCGGCGCCTTGCTCTACTTTGTGGACAATCAACTGTTCCTAAATACCCGGCGCTACCTGCGCGATGACAACTACGAGCGCATCAACGCCGCGCTGCGCGAGCAACTGCACCAGGAAGAAGCCGGCCTGCGGCGCATAAAGGAAAGCCTGCGCCACATGGAAGAGGAAATGTTGAAGCGCTTGCGGGAGATGGAGCGTAACTAGGGTCCGGATTCATGGCAGAAGATCCTAAAGATGACAATCAGCGCCTGCAGGGGCGCATCGACGAACAGGTCGAGCGCCTGAAAAAGGCGGAACGGGAACGCCCCACCCTGCTGGCGCAGACCACTTATATAGGTACCCTGGGCCTGCTGCTGGTGTTACCGGTGGTGGGCGGGGCCTATCTGGGACGCTGGCTGGATGACATGCTGCCGGGCTACTCGCTGCGCTGGACGCTTAGCATGATCTTTCTGGGGCTGGTGATAGGCGGGGTGAACGTCTATCTGTATGTGAGGGAGTGATTTAAGTTTCGGGTTTCGGGTTTAGAGTTTCGAGTTAAAGCAAATGGAAAACGAAATACTGTTTCATATCGGTCCCCTGGCGATCAACGACGCGGTGGTCACCACCTGGGTCATCATGGCGCTGCTGGCGGCGTTTTCCCTGCTGGCAAGCCGTCGCCTGCAATTGCAACCCGGTCCCTTGCAAACCGCGTTGGAAGGCAGCCTCGGCGCCATTGATGATGCGGTGCGCGCGGTGTTGCCCCGGCAGGCCGACAAGGTACTGCCGTTCCTCACCACCTTGTGGCTGTTCCTGGTGGTCGCCAACCTCAGTGGCGTCATCCCCGGGGTACACGCCCCCACCGGCCATCTCTCCACCACCGCCGGTCTGGCGATCCTGGTGTTTCTCTCGGTGCACTGGTTCGGCATCCGCAGCGAGGGGTTGAAGAATTATCTGGGCCATTACCTGCGCCCCACCCCTCTGCTGCTGCCGTTCCACATCATCAGCGAGATCACCCGCACCGTGGCCCTGGCGGTGCGCCTGTTCGGCAACATCATGAGCCTGGAGATGGCGGCGATGCTGATCCTGCTGGTGGCAGGCTTTCTCGCCCCCGTGCCCATCCTGATGCTGCACATCATCGAGGCCCTGGTGCAGGCCTACATCTTCGGCATGCTGGCACTGATCTACATTGCCGGGGCCATGCAGTCCTACCAATTGCAGAAACAACGAGAAAAGGAGTAAGCCATGTCCAACATGAGCTGGTTCACCCTCGCCTCCACGGTGGCCGCCGCCATCGCCATCGCCATAGGCGCGATCGGCCCAGCCCTGGCTATGGGTCGAGCCATTGCCCAGGCACTGGATGCCCTGGCCCGCCAGCCGGAATCGGAGAAGACCATCACCCGCACCCTGTTCATCGGTCTCGCCATGATCGAGTCCCTGGCGATCTATGTGCTGGTGATCGTGCTGATCATCCTGTTCCGTAACCCCTTACTGGAATACATCTTGAAATAAACGACGACCCTTCAAGGAAACAGCAACGTGGATTTGGACTGGACGACATTTATCCTTGAGATCATCAACTTTTTGGTGTTGGTGTGGATCCTCCAGCGCTTTCTCTACCGGCCGGTGATGAACGTGGTGGCGCGACGCCGCGCTGCCATCACCCAGGACCTGGAGCAGGCGCATACCACACAAAATGAAGCGGCCTCCCTCAAGGAACAATATGAAAACCGACTGAACGACTGGCAAAAGGAACGGGAGGACGCGCGCAAGCAACTCCATGCCGAGATCGAAGCGGAGCGGCAGAAACTCCTGGAGCAACTGCAGGCGGAACTGGCGGAACAGCGCCGCAAGGAGCAGGTGCTGGCGGAGCGGCGCAACGAAAGCCTGTTGCGCGAGGCGCAACAGCAGGCGCTGTCGCTCAGCGAGCAGTTCGCGGCGAAGTTGCTGGCGCGCCTTGCCGGGCCCGCCGTGGAGGGCAGCCTGCTGGACATGTTGTTGGAAGACCTCGCCGCCCTGCCCGAGGAGCGACTCAAAACCCTCAAGGACGCCCAACGCAAGGCGCAGGCGACGGTGCAAGTGCTCAGTGCCTTTCCCTTGAACAACCAGCAACGCCAACGCCTTGCCGAGGCCTTGGAGAAACTGCTGTCCGGCCAAGTCACTTGTGAATTCAGCGAAGACTCCACGCTGCTGGCCGGCATCGAAATTCATATCGGGGCACAGCGCCTGCACGCCACCCTCAAGGAAGAACTGCGCTTTTTCGGCGATGTACTCCGCAATGAACTATAACGACCGCATCGAAGCCCTGCTGCCCGCAGCGAAGCAATGTCTGGCGGACTACCGCACCGGGCTGCGCATCGCCGAAGTGGGTGACGTCGCCTCGGTGGGTGACGGCGTGGCATGGATCACCGGACTGCCCTCCGCCGCCATGGACGAAATACTGCACTTCGACGACGGCAGCACCGGCCTGGTGTTTCGCCTCGGCAAGGAGCGCATCGGCGCCATCCTGCTCTATCAAACCGAAGCGCTCACCGCTGGCACCACCGTCCACCGCAGCGGCCGCAGCCTGGTCATTCCCGTGGGCGACGCCTTATTGGGCCGGGTCATCGATCCCCTGGGGGCGCCGTTGGACGGCCAGCCCGCGCCGGAGTGCCGCAACGAATTGCCTCTCGATATTTTGTCGCCGCCCATCCTGCAGCGCGACTTTGTCCACGACCCGCTGTACACCGGCAGCAAGATCGTCGATACCCTGATCCCCATCGGCAAGGGCCAGCGGCAATTGCTCATCGGCGACGACGGCGTGGGTAAGAGCGCCCTGGCGCTGGATGCCGTCATCAATCAACTCGACAAGGACGTGCATTGCGTCTACGTGCTGATCGGGCAAAAGCGTTCCACCGCCGTGGACACCATCGAGACCTTGCGCTACAGCGGCGCCCTGGCCCACACCACCCTGCTGGTTGCCGAGGCCACGGCGCTGCCCGGACTGAAATATCTGGCGCCCTTCGCCGGCTGCGCGGTGGCCGAGGCCTGGATGCAGCAGGGCAAAGATACCCTGGTGGTATTCGACGATCTCAGCACCCACGCCCAGACCTATCGCGAACTGTCCTTATTACTGCATCGCCCGCCCGGCCGCGAGGCCTATCCCGGCGATATCTTCTACCTGCACGCCCGCCTGCTGGAGCGGGCCACCTGCCTCAACGCCGAGGCGGGCGGCGGCACCCTCACCGCCCTGCCCATCGTCGAAACCAAGGAAGGCGACATCGCCAGCTACATCCCCACCAATCT
>CAZOTG010000271.1:0-3715 GCA_964582585.1 uncultured Chromatiaceae bacterium
GCCTTCAATCAGGCGCATTTCGATCATCTTGTTTTTCTGCAGGCGGTTACAGGTGGTGAAGGATTTCTCGAAACCGCCTCGCACCAGTTCCAGGGAGGCGCGCACCTCGTCATCATTACGGCTCAGTACCCGCGCATTTTTGCACCACGGCAGGAATTGCGGGTAGGCGTCCACGTCGTCCACCAGGGAGAACATCTCCGCCGGATTATACGGCACCAAGGCACTGCGGTTGATGGTAGGCATGGTCAGCGTCGAGCCGTTCTATTCAATGATGCCGATGGCGTTGAGAAATACGATCACCACGCCCACCGGTGTCACATACCTCACCAGAAACCGCCACAACCGAAAGCCGATGCGGTTGACGATCGCCAACTCCTCGCGGACGTCCGCCTCCCTCATGACCCAGGCGGCGAAGATGGCGATGAACAGGCCGCCCAGGGGCAGCATGATGTTGGAGGTAAGAATATCGATGACATCGAACATCCCGCTGTCCTTCGCTGCCCCTGCGAAGTGGAACTCGAATTTCCACACATTGAAGGATAGCACCGTGACGATTCCGAGAAGCCAGGTCGTCACCCCCAGCCACAGGCAGGCAGTGAGGCGGCGCATGCCGTGGTTTTCCACCAGCCAGGCTACCGCCGGCTCGATGAGGGAGATGGACGAGGTCCAGGCGGCGAACACCACCAGCACGAAGAACAGGGTGCCGAACAGGGTCCCGCCCGGCATCTGCCCGAAGGCCAGCGGCAGTGTTACGAAGATCAGGCCCGGCCCGGCGCTGGGTTCCAGACCGTTGTCGAACACGATGGGGAAGATGGCCAGCCCCGCCATCAAGGCCACCAGGGTATCGGCGCCGACGATGAGAAAGGTGGTCTTGGCGATGGACACCCGCTCGGGCATATAGGAACCGTAGATCATGATGGCGCCCATGCCCAGGCTCAGGGTAAAGAAGGCGTGGCCCATGGCAACGAGCACGCCGTCCCGCGACAGCTTGCTGAAGTCGGGGCTGAACAGGAACGCCACGCCCTTGGCGAAGGCGGCGGTGTGCATGGCATAGCCCACCATGACGATGAGCAGCACGAACAGCGCCGGCATCAAAAAGCGCACCGCCTGCTCCAGCCCGCTGCGCACCCCTCGCGCCACCACCACCATGGTCATCACCATGAAGATGGTGTGCCAGGCCAGCAGCCGTTCCGGCGAGGCGAGAAAGTCCTTGAAGATGGCTCCGACCTTATCGGCATCGGCATTGTGGAACATGCCGATGGCGGTACGGAATATATAAGCCAGCCCCCATCCGGCGATCACGCTGTAATAGGACAGGATCAGGAATCCCGCGATGACGCCGGACCAGCCCAGCAGGCTCCAATAGCGGCTCCTGCCCGCCTCCTCGCTGAGGTTGATCATGGTATTGATGGGACTCTGCCGTCCGCGGCGGCCGATCATCACCTCGGCCATCATGATGGGGATGCCGATCACCGCGATGCAGGCCAGGTACACCAGGACGAAGGCTCCGCCGCCGTTCTGGCCGGTGATGTAGGGGAACTTCCAGATATTGCCCAGGCCCACCGCCGACCCGGCCGCCGCCAGCACAAAGGCCCAGCGTGACGACCACTGGCCGTGGATACTGGTGCGTGGACGCGCCATGCCTACTCCTCAAGTGAAATCATCTTGGACGACTTCGGCGCGCGCCGGTCGCCCACCCCTCTATTATGGCGCTATTGTCGGCGAATTCGACTGTTTCCTCAACCGCTTGAGCCGTACCTCAACAACCTCATTCAATACTTCTAACCAGATACCCTTCACGTATAATGCCTCTCCTATGTCGAAAGCCCCCGAAAAGAAATCCCAGACCAGCGCCACCATCGCCCTCAACAAACGGGCCCGCCACGACTACACCATCGAGGATCAATTCGAGGCCGGCCTGGTGCTGGAGGGTTGGGAAGTGAAGAGCCTGCGCGCGGGGCGGGTGCAGCTCGCCGAGGGTTATGTACTGATCAAGAACGGCGAGGCCTGGCTGTTCGGGGCCCATATCTCGGCCCTGCCCACCGCCTCCAGCCATGTCCATCCCGACGCCACCCGCACCCGCAAACTGCTCCTCAATCGCGCCGAACTCAACAAGCTGATCGGCGCCGTGGAACGCAAGGGCTATACCCTGGTGCCGCTCAACCTCCACTGGAAACGCGGCCGCGCCAAGCTCGAGGTCGGCCTGGCCAAGGGCAAGAAGACCCACGACAAACGCGCCACGGAAAAGGACCGCGACTGGAAACGGGAAAAAGAGCGGTTGATGAAGAACAAATAAAAAAGTTTCGGGTTTAGGGTGTAGAGTTTCGAGTTGATCGACCCCCTCACCCTGTCCCTCTCCCGTTGGGAGAGGGGACGTTATAACTTGGAACTTTCCAACCTGTAACCTTCCAACTCCGAAACCCGAAACTAAAGTGGAATTGAACCTCTGCCGACCGTATACTGTCCAAGTGACTGAACCAATGGGGGCGACCTGGCTTCGACGTGGGTTGCAAAACCTGAGGTGCATGCCGAGGGGCAGATGACCTCGTAAATCCAGCTGCAAACTTATAGTTGCCAACGAAGACAACTACGCACTCGCTGCTTAAAACCCAGTAGGGTGCCCTCTGACCGAGGCCGTGCTTGTGCGCTCGGCGTCCATTTCGGTGGACACTCAGGGGTCATTTCTCACAAGATCGCGGGGCGGCATGTTCGGGGCCAAACCGTTAAACCCTAACCGGACTCGCCGTTTGTCTTCCCTGCCCATCGGGTAGCAAACGGTTAAATTAATAGATGCGGATAAGCATGTAGAGCCGATGGCGGAGTACTTGCGGACGCGGGTTCGATTCCCGCCGCCTCCACCAATACGATATCCAAAGCCGTCTCAGGACGGCTTTATTTATTTTGTTTCTGACGCCATCTCGGCAATCCGTATACCCGTCACCTTGGCACGGCCTGGCTTATTACTTCGGGGCCAAGAGCCGGGTGATCTTCACCAAATTGTCGGGTGTCCCGATATCGATAAAAGGAGAATCCGATATTTCTTCGGCTTCTACCCTCAGGCCTTGTTCAATGGCTGCTTGGACAACATGACCCAAGAATAACTCCTGTGTGGGCGATACGGCCGCCCCTTTCTTTGCCTTGTCCCGAGCGCAATGATCGATGAGGAAATCATGCATGAGTTGAGTGAATCTTGGCGTCCATATCGCCAAACCCCATGTATGGTGCAGATCGGTCTGGGCGGGCTTCACCTCAATCCGGGATACCCGGCCGGCTCCGTCGAGCGCAACCATATCCATTTTGCTGGGTTGATCCCCGGGGAAGATCCCGAGCACCACGTCGGCCGCACTTTCCGCCTGTTTGCGTAATAGACGCGCGAAGGCATCATCGGCCTCGAAATAGATATCGGGAAAACCCAGCGCGATTACGGCGTCCTTCGCATAGGGATAGGCTTGATCGACGGTATACGGCGCGCCAAACGGCTGGTTCATCATGAGATAGGCAAGATGCATGTCCAACATCGCGCCGTCACCGAAATATGCCGGAATATCCCACTTCCCTTTGCGCAGGACAATATAGGCCTTGCTGATACCTGCTAATCTCATTTTCTCCAGGAGGTAATGAGCGATCACCTTTGGTCTTGGACCATTATTACCCGCCGTTTCCTGAAAGCCGACGGGATAAAGCTCTTTACTCCCGGGCAAGGGAGAAATCCGAG
>CAZOTG010000272.1:0-3094 GCA_964582585.1 uncultured Chromatiaceae bacterium
GGCGCACGGTGTTCGAACTGCGCAAGGCGCGGGAACGGGCCCATATCCTGGAAGGTCTGGCCGTGGCCCTGGCCAACATCGACCCGGTCATCGCCCTGATCAAGGCCGCCGCCAATCCCAACGAAGCCAAAGAAGGCCTGATTGCCAGAGCCTGGGCGCCGGGAGTGGTGACCGATCTCCTGAGCCGCACCGGCGCCGCCGCCTCCCGTCCCGAAGGTTTGACCGCAGAGTTCGGTCTGGGAGACCAGGGCTACCGCCTCTCCGAGGCCCAGGCCAAGGCGATACTCGACCTGCGCCTGCACACCCTCACCGGCCTGGAGCAGGAGAAAATAGTAAATGAATATAAAGAGATTCTAGTTAAAATTGAGGAATTACTCGAGATTCTGGGCAACCCCGACCGGCTGATGCAGGTTATCCGCGAGGAACTGTTGGCGATCAAGGAACAGTACGGTGACAAGCGCCGCACCGAGATCGTTGCTACCCAGGAAGACCTCAGTCTGGAAGACCTCATTACCGAGGAAGACGTGGTGGTGACCCTGTCCCATGCCGGCTACGCTAAGGCGCAACCCATCAACGAGTACCGCACGCAAAAACGCGGCGGCCGCGGCAAGGCGGCCACCACGGTGAAGGAAGAGGACTTCATCGACAAGCTGTTTATCGCCAGCACCCACGATACCATCCTGTGTTTCTCCAATCGAGGCAAGGTGTATTGGAAGAAGGTCTATGAATTGCCTCAGGCGGGGCGAAATGCCCGCGGCAAACCCATCGTCAATCTGCTGCCCTTGAGTGAAGGCGAGCGCATCACCGCCGTGCTGCCGATCCGGGAATACCAGGCGGACAATTATGTGTTCATGGCTACCGCCACCGGCACGGTGAAGAAGACCTCCCTGGCCGATTTCTCCCGGCCGCGGGCCAGCGGCATCATCGCCGTGGAATTGCGGGAAGATGACCATCTGGTGGGCGTGGCCATCACCGACGGGACCCGTGACGTCATGTTGTTCTCCAGCGCCGGCAAGTCGGTGCGCTTCAATGAACAGGACGTGCGCGCCATGGGTCGCACCGCCCGCGGGGTACGCGGCATCAAGCTGGGCGCAGGCCAACGGGTCATCGCCTTGATCATCGCCGCCGAGGGAACGGTGCTTACCGCCACCGAAAAGGGATTCGGCAAACGCACGCCGGTGAGCGACTACCCGCTGCATAGTCGCGGCGGTCAGGGGGTGATCTCCATCCAAACCACCGAGCGCAACGGCCCGGTAATAGGCGCCACCCTGGTGAGCGACGACGATGAAGTGATGCTGATTACCGACGGCGGCACCTTGATACGCACCGCCACCAAGGATATTTCCGTCATAGGCCGCAACACCCAGGGCGTGCGGCTCATCAGTCTGGGTGAAGGCGAGCGCCTGGCCGGCATCGAACGCATCGAAGAGCCGGAACTGGAAGGGGCTGAGAAGGGAGAGGATTTGGAAGATTAGTTTCGAGTTTAGGGTTTAGAGTTTCGAGTTAAAGTTGGCACGCTGTAGTAACTCGAAACCCGAAACTCTAAACCCGTAACTTATTTACTGAGTGAGGATCACCATGTCACGTATTTATAACTTCAGTGCCGGGCCGGCCATGTTGCCGGAAGAGGTATTAAGCCAAGCCCGCGAGGAAATGCTGGATTGGCAGGGCTCCGGGATGTCGGTGATGGAGATGAGTCACCGCGGCAAGGAGTTCATGAGCATCGCCGCCCAGGCCGAGGCGGACCTGCGTGAGCTGCTCGCCGTGCCGGCCAATTACAAGGTGATGTTCCTGCAGGGCGGCGCCAGCAGCCAGTTCGCCATGGTGCCGCTCAATCTGCTGCGCGGAAAGACCGGCGCCGATTACATCAACACCGGCATGTGGTCCAAAAAGGCCATCGCCGAGGGCAAGCGCTATTGCGCGGTGAACGTGGCGGCGAGCAGCGAGGAGAGCAAGTTCACCACTATTCCGGCGCAGGGGCAATGGCAGCTCAAGGCCGACGCCGCCTATGTGCATTACACGCCCAACGAGACCATCGGCGGCGTGGAATTCCACTGGGTACCGGAGACCGGCGAGGTGCCGCTGGTGGCGGATATGTCGTCCACCCTGTTGTCGCGGCCCATCGACGTCTCCAAGTTCGGCGTGATCTACGCCGGGGCGCAGAAGAACATCGGTCCGGCGGGTTTGACCGTGGTGATCGTGCGCGAGGATCTGATGGGCGAGGCCCAGAGCGGCACGCCTACCATGTTCGATTACAAGACCCAGGCCGAGGCCGAGTCCATGTACAACACGCCGCCCACCTATGCTTGGTACCTGGCGGGCCTGGTGTTCCAGTATTTGAAACGCAAGGGCGGGCTGAAGGCCATGGCGGAGATCAACCAGCGCAAGGCGGACAAGCTCTACGCCGCCATCGACGGCTCGGGGTACTACCGCAACCCGGTGGACAAGGACTGCCGTTCCTGGATGAACGTGCCCTTTACCCTGGCCGACGCCGATCTCGACAAGACCTTCCTCGCCGAGGCGGCGGAGGCCGGGCTCAAGACCCTGAGCGGCCACCGCTCGGTGGGCGGCATGCGCGCCAGCATCTACAACGCCATGCCCGAGGCGGGGGTGGATACCCTGGTGGATTTCATGCAGGACTTCGCGCGGCGCAACGGGTAAAAATTCCAACGCGAAGTCGCGAAGGAATATTTTTGTTTGGATTGGTAATGACGTCATTCCGGCGAATACCCAAAGGGCATAAAAGCCGGAATCCAGGAAACAAAAACTTTGCGCCTTGGCGTCTTCGCGTTAAAGAGGTTTGATTATGTACAAGATACTCACGCTTAATAATATCTCTGTAAAGGGTTTGGACCGCCTGCCGCGGGACCATTACGAGATCGCCTCGGAGATCCAACATCCCGACGCGATCTTGTTGCGTTCCTTCAAGATGCACGGCATGGAGATCCCCGCCAGTCTCAAGGCGGTGGGCCGCGCCGGTGCGGGGGTGAACAACATCCCGGTGGCGGAAATGAGCAAGCGCGGTATCCCTGTGTTCAATGCCCCGGGCGCAAACGCCAATGCGGTGAAGGAGCTGGTGGTGGCGGGTATGCTG
>CAZOTG010000272.1:3104-3713 GCA_964582585.1 uncultured Chromatiaceae bacterium
TGCTGGCGGCGCGCAACATCTGCCAGGCCTGGGGCTACGCCCGTGGTCTGGAGGGCGACGACGCCACCATCAGCAAACTGGTGGAGGCGGGCAAGAAGGATTTCGTGGGCTTCGAGCTGCCGGGGCGCACCCTGGGCGTGATCGGCCTGGGCGCCATCGGCGTGCTGGTGGCCAATACCGCCAAGAGCCTGGGCATGAAGGTGTTGGGCTACGATCCCCAGATCACCGTGCAGAGTGCCTGGCGCCTGTCCTCCGAGGTACAACAGGCGCGCAGCCTAGACGACCTGCTGGCCCAGTCCGATATGGTGACCTTCCACGTGCCGCTGGTGGATGCCACGCGCCACATGATCAATCGCGAACGCCTGGCCTTTATGAAAAAAGGCGTGACCATCCTCAACTTCGCCCGCGATGCCATCGTCGACGAAACGGCGGTCGTGGAGGGGCTGGACAGCGGCAAGGTGCACGCCTATGTGTGTGACTTCCCCAGTAATGCCTTGAAGGACAATCCGCGGGTGATCGCATTGCCCCACCTGGGTGCCTCCACCAAGGAGGCGGAAGACAATTGCGCAGTGATGGTGGTGGATCAGGTGCGGGAGTTTCTCGAAAACG
>CAZOTG010000273.1:0-3713 GCA_964582585.1 uncultured Chromatiaceae bacterium
GCGCACCACTTCGCTGTTGGTGGATGAGGACATCCTCATCGATGCCGGCAGCGGCGTCGGCGACCTGACTCTCGAGGAGATGGCCGCCGTCCGTCATATTTTTCTGACCCACTCCCACCTCGACCACGTGGCCTTCATTCCGCTCATGCTGGACAGCATCTTCGAACAGCGTGCCGAGCCCCTGGTGGTTCACGGCCAGGCGGCGACCATCGAGGCCTTGCAGCGGCATATCTTCAATTGGACGATCTGGCCGGATTTTGCCTCCCTGCCGTCCAGCGAGCGTCCGGTGCTGCGTTATGAAATCATGGCGCCGGGCCAGGTGATGGACATGGGTGAGCGCAGTTTCGAAATGATTCCCGTCGCACACGCCGTGCCGGCGGTGGGCTATCGGGTGGCGTGCCCCAGTGGGGTGCTGGCCTTCAGCGGCGACACCTCCACCAACGACAGCTTCTGGGCCGCCCTCAATGCCCATGAACGGCTGGATGTGTTGATCGTAGAGACGGCGTTCTGCAATGCCGATCTCACTATCAGCCAGCTCGCCAAGCATTATTGTCCCAGCCTGCTGGCGGCGGACCTGAAAAAGCTCAAACACCGCCCCGAGATCTATATCACCCACAACAAGCCCGGCGAGGAAAAGATTATCTATGCGGAATGTATCGCGGCCTTGGGTGAAGAAAAGCTGCACCGCTTGATCAGCGGTGAGGTCCTGACCCTCTAAATATAAATCTTATTGCCAACTCACCCTCTCCCCTCGGGAGAGGGCTGGGGGTGAGGGTGGGTCAATTCAAATCTTTATGTAAACCTGATCCTTTTTGTTTTTAATTCCCCCCTCACCCTGTCCCTCTCCCTAAGGGAGAGGGAACGAAACGCCAACTCATTGTTCCGTCCAAGCGACTTTCCTCGCAAGCGGCGCTATCATATCCCTCTCCAAACCGATTCATTGGCAGGATGGGAAACTTCCATGTTCGAAAGCTTAACGGAGCGGCTGGGCCGCACCCTCAAGACCCTGCGCGGCCAGGGCCGCCTCAGCGAGGACAATATCAAGGACGCCCTGCGCGACGTACGCATGGCCCTGCTGGAGGCAGACGTGGCGTTGCCGGTGGTGCGCGACTTCATCGGCCAGGTGCGGGAGCGCGCCGTGGGCAAGGATGTCCTGGAGAGCCTCACCCCCGGCCAGGCCCTGATCGGCGTGGTGCGGGACGAACTGGTCGCCCTCATGGGCCAGGCCAACGAGGACCTGCAGCTCAACGTCCCGCCGCCGGCGGTGGTGTTGATGGCCGGACTGCAGGGCGCCGGCAAGACCACCACCGTGGCCAAACTGGCGCGCTTTCTTAAAGAGCGCCGCAATAAGTCGGTGCTGGTGGCCAGCTGCGATATTTACCGGCCCGCCGCCATCGAGCAATTGAAGACCCTGGCGGGGGAGGTGGGGGCCCAGTTCCACCCCAGCGACGCCGGCCAGGACCCGGTGGCCATCGCCCGGGCCGCGGTGGAGGCGGCCCGTAAGCAATTCGTCGACGTGGTAATCATCGATACCGCCGGCCGTCTCCATATCGATGCCGCCATGATGGAGGAGATCCAGCGCCTCCACGCCGCCCTGGACCCCGTGGAGACCCTGTTCGTGGTGGACAGCATGACCGGCCAGGATGCCGCCAACACCGCCAAGGCCTTCAATGACGCCCTGCCTCTCACCGGGGTGATCCTGTCCAAGACCGACGGCGACGCCCGGGGCGGGGCCGCCCTGTCGGTGCGCCACATCACCGGCAAGCCTATCAAGTTTCTGGGCATCGGCGAGAAGACCGAGGCCCTGGAGCCCTTTCACCCCGATCGCCTGGCCTCCCGCATCCTGGGGATGGGGGACATCCTGTCCCTGGTGGAGCAGGCCGAGCGCAACATCGACCACGAGCAGGCCGAGAAAATGGCCAAAAAGCTTAAAAAAGGTAAGGGATTTGACCTTGAGGACTTCCGGGACCAGGTGCAGCAGATGCGCAAGATGGGGGGGATGACCAGCCTGCTGGACAAGCTGCCGGGCATGGCCAATATCCCGGACCAGGTGAAGGGCCAGCTCAGCGACAAGGAGTTCGTGCGCATCGAGGCCATCATCAACTCCATGACCCCCAAGGAGCGCCGCTTCCCCGACCTGATCAAGGGCTCCCGCAAGCGTCGCATCGCCGCCGGCTCCGGGACCCAGGTCCAGGACGTCAATAAATTACTCAAGCAATTCGACCAGATGCAGCGCATGATGAAAAAGATGTCCAAGGGCGGCCTGGGCCGTCTCATGAAGGGCTTGGGGGGCAAGTTCCCCGGCGGCCTGCCGTTCTGAGACGTTTCAGGCTATCCCCTTCCCATTTCCTGAAATTTGCGTACAATATCGCGCTTTTACATCCTCGGCCTTTAGGCGGGGGAGTACGGATCGTTTCAAGGGGAAACAACTCAAGATGGTAACCATTCGTTTAGCGCGCACCGGCGCGAAAAAGCGGCCTTTTTATCACATCGTGGTGACCGACAGCCGCAGCGCGCGAGGCGGTCGATTCATCGAGCGCATCGGCTATTTCAATCCGGTGGCGACCGGTGGTGAAGCCCGTCTGCAGTTCGATTCGGAGCGGGTGAATTACTGGCTGGCGCAGGGTGCCCAGGCCTCCGAGCGGGTCGGCAAGCTCATCAAGGAGCAGGCTCGCCAGTAGCCGCTACGATATTCCTTCCCGCAAGGCTGGGAGTGTCGTGATAGATCAATGAGTGAACGCGCCTCACGCTTAGTCATCATCGGCCGTGTGGCCGGTGTCTACGGGGTGCGTGGGTGGATCAAGGTGCTGTCCGCTACCGAGCCGCCCGAGGCGATTCTCGACTATCCCTCCTGGCAGGTAGGAAGCGGCTCGCAATGGCGGCCCATGGCGCTTGTCGAAGGCCGTCGCCACGGCAAGGGCATCTTGGCCCATTTGGCGTCCTGCGATGATCGAGATGTCGCCCGGACCCTGGTCGGCGCCGAGATTGCGGTGCCGCGCAATGAAATGCCCGATCCGGGACCCAATCAATTCTATTGGGCCGACTTGGAAGGACTCACGGTGCGTACCGTGGCCGGTGTCGAACTGGGGAGCGTGGATCATCTGATCGAGACCGGCGCCAATGACGTGCTGGTGGTGAAGGGTGAGCGGGAACGTTTGATCCCCTATGTTTGGGGCCAGGTGGTGACCGACGTCGATCTCGAACAGGGTGTGATGACGGTCGACTGGGACTCGGAGTTTTAACCAGCCGTGGTTAAGGTGATATAGGCGGACTGGCGATGCGCATCGATGTGGTCACCTTGTTCCCGGATCTCTTTGAGATCACCACCCGTTACGGGGTAACGGGCAAGGCGGTGCAGCGGGGGCTGGTGGAGCTGGACTTGTGGAATCCCCGGGATTACACCAGCGACAAACACCGTAGCGTGGATGACCGTCCCTACGGCGGCGGTCCCGGGATGGTGATGATGGTGCAGCCGCTACGGGATGCCATCCGCGCGGCGCGGGCCGAGGCCCCCCACAGCAGGGTGATCTATCTCAGCCCCCAGGGCCGGCGTCTGGATCAGCCGGCGGTGGCGGAGTTGGCCTCCCTCCCCGGGATGATCCTGGTGGCGGGACGATATGAAGGCATCGATCAGCGTCTCATCGACAGCGAGATCGATGAAGAATGGTCCATCGGTGACTATGTGTTGAGCGGCGGTGAGTTGGCCGCCATGG
>CAZOTG010000274.1:0-3668 GCA_964582585.1 uncultured Chromatiaceae bacterium
CTTCGCCCTCCGGGCTACGGCAGGCAAGCGCGGGAAATGTCCAGTTGGGTTGTGATTTGTAATTTGTCAGTTCTGGAACTATCAACTCAGAACTCACAAATCACAATGAGCGCCGAACAACCGACATCCAAATGGGACATTTCCCGAGCCCCCCGTTCCCCACCACTCCGTTTCCTCTCTCCTGTAGCGGCGGCTCTCCCGAGCGCAGCGAGGGGAGCCGCATGGGCTCCATAGGCATTAAGGGATCAACGCCCAACAACCAACGCCCAACATCCAATTGTGGAACTCCAAATTCTTCCTTGTCTGTTTCACTCGTCTTTACCGTAATCTTTACCCTCGTCTTCTGGGTCAACTGCTCTTTTTAGGTTCAACGTGACACCGGCAAGGACCTGCCCGCAGTGCTGCGCGCGCTGCGCGTGGCGCGATACCGTGCAGGCAGCACAGCGCTGCAGGCGGGTGCCGGTGTCACATTGACCTCCCCTTCCTTTCCTTCCCGACCAACCCCGCCGGGATTCCCAATCTGTTCAAATCCCCCCCCCATCCTCCCCATCCGTGCAATCCGTGTCCGTGGTCAAATCCCCTGCAAATCCCACAAAAAAACTCAACTGCGATTCAGACACTGGGGAGAGGGTGACGTGGCATCGGGACCGGGTAACGCCGATCGCCTGAACTGACGGTCGTTTCGCGCTTGGTCCCCCGCCAGTCCGAGACCGGGGCTGGACTATTTTCAAAAAAATGTTGCGCCGGTCGGATTTTCGTGTGAATCTGTATCCTGATATATAAAGAGAGGTACAGATATGGACAGCAGCCAGCTTCGAAAGCGCCTTCAGCAGTGTCAACGGGAGATCAGCGATCAGCTCAGGGGCCTGAAGCAACGCCTCCCACTGGTTCGAGGAAACGTCTACAACCTGCGCCGGAAGTGCGGGAAGGTCGGCTGCCGCTGCCAGGACGGTCATCTGCACGAGAGCTGGGTGTTATCGGTCCCGGAAGAGGGCGGCAAACGCATGCGCACGGTGCCCCAAGGCAAGCGGATGCAGTGGCAGCCGATGACGGAGCGCTATCGGCGGTTCCGGCGCGCCCGCGCCCAGCTGGTCAAGCTCTTCGCTGAGATCATCAAACTGGTCGATGAACTGGAGCGGGAACGTACCGTGCCCCCTCCCGAATAGGAAGGAGAACGCCATGCCGCCGATCCTGGTCTATGAACGCAACAAAGCCTATGTGATGGAGCAGTTCCATAACGGGCATTTCGACTATGTCGAAGTTGTACAGGAAGTGGCCCAACGAAACTTCTTCCGTTACGTGGCCAGCGGCGCCTTGCTCGAACGGCTTGCCGGAACCTATCCCTCACCGCGCGAGAAGGAGGAGGTGCCGACATGGTTCTATCTATCCGCGGACATGGCCATGCGGCTGCATGGCAACCATGCGTTCAATGGCTTTCCCTGGGTGATCAGCACGGGTGGGTTGTTGTCCGCTTTCGGGCCGGCGGTGGGAACCCGAAGCATCGATCCGCAGACCGGCCAACTTCGCGTTGACTGCAAGGGGTTCAACGCGAAGAACGCCTACCCGCGCCAGACGCCTTGCGATCCGGACTTTCTGCGCAAGATCGCCAAGGACACCCCCGCCGGGGATCTGATGACGTGGTTCAACGGGGCGGTGCAGCAGATCTTCCGCCGCCACCGCTTCTACGACAAAGCCGGCATCTTCATCGCGGACGGCTCCTATATCTTCGTGCCGGACAACGGGAACTACGAAGACAGCGTGAAGATGCTCTTTGACGAGCACAACCATCCTGTCGGCAAGGAACAGGAAAAGAAGATGAGCGCGGCACAGTTGAAGGCCTGTCAATGGCGCCGCTGCTACAAGATGATCAGCCTGTTGCATACCAATGAAAACGGGGATTTCTTCCTGTATGCCGGCTTGCGGATCGTGCCGGGCAACGTCCATGAATGCCCTGTGCTATGGGAGATGGTCGATGAATTTGTCGCCGTGATGGGCAAGGACGTGATCAAGGACCTGATCCTGGATCGGGGCTTCCTGGATGGGGAGGCTATAGCCAAGGCCAAGACCAACTACCGGATCGATGTGACCATCGGGGTCAGGCGGAACATGAACGTCTTCGAGGACGCCTTGGGGCTGCTCAACTTTCCACAGGTCCAATGGGAAAGCTATACGCGCGAGCGCCGTGAGCCACCCGTGCCGTTCATGCGCCATTACGCCGATGCGCCCAGACCTGAGCATATTGAAAAGCGTGAGGCGGGCCGCCAGCGGAAGCTCGACGAGCAACGGGCCACCGGAGAGCGACCACCGCTCAAAGAGCCCGAACAGATCATGATGACGCGCATCAAGGATATGACAACATGGTCAAGCTGTTCGGTGCCGTTGGATCTGGTGGTCTGCCGGGACAGCCGCAACGAGACCCTGGATGAGGCGTGGGGCATCCTCTCGACCGCGCGGGATGAGTTGCAGGCGGTCCCGGCCGCAAAGCGCTATCACTTGCGTATACACATCGAAGAACGCCACCGCCACCTGAAATGCTTCTGGGATCTGGCCAAGTTCACTTCACCCAGTTTTGCGCTGGTAACCAACCAGATCATATTCACGGCCTTGACCTATTCGCTCCTTCAACAGCAGATCCTCAAACAAGCGCGCAAGGCGCTGAATAAAGCGACCAAGAAACGACTGCTCGAAGAACTCTCCTCGGCGCCCACGTATATCACCGTGTTCACGCATCAGTATTATGGCATGTTCCACAATCTCGAATACACCGATATGGCTCTATCGGTATCGGAAGAGGCGCGTAAAAAGCTCCGAGTTCTGATCCAGCAGAAGAAACAAGAAATGCGTCTGGCCTTCTTGAACGGCCCCGCTCCATAGGCGCCGGACCAGTGTCTTGTGCTCCGCCACAGTCAGAGGCCTGCCTCGCATGGCCTCTTGCGCCCTTGCACCATCCACAGCGCCTTCAGCACACCATCGCCTCGCCATCCATGCGTAGCATGGCGTCGCTACGACCCGCCGCAGTGCCGCCAGCGGTCCAATGCCCGGCTACCCCCTCCCCAGTGTCTGAATCGCAGGTTCCGGCCAGCAAGTCCTTGACGTGGGTGGGGCGATAGGCAATCCTTCCCTGTCAAAAGGCGAATAGGGTGTCGCGTGTCGCGACACGGGGGAGCACGATCATGGCCTTGAAATACTCCCGAACGCTTGTCGGGGTCCTGACGGCGGAAAACATGGCGCGCTTGCGCGCGGACTACGAAACCATGCTGGTCACGATCCTGGACGCCATCCTGGAGCGGTTCGAACGGGACCCTCATTACCCGTATCTCAACACGAAGTTCAGCACGATCACGGGCGAGGATTTCGCCGAGCCCGAGGACGTGAACAGCGGTTTCAAGGGCAAGAGCGCCGTGTTCGGATGGATTCAGGGACGCGGGCTCGAAGCGCTGGTCGGCCATATCCTGTGGTTGCCCCACTGCGCGGTCCTGACCGAAGACGAGCAAAACCGCCGGATCGAACGGCTGACCCGGGCCGCCGAAACGCTCTACCGCAAACTCGAGGAGGCGCGGGCCGCCAACGGCGGGCATCTGCATTTCCTTATGACCCCTGAGGGGGATCCGTTCGTATTCGACGAAGCCGGCCGCCGCAAGCCGGTCGATTTCTCGGCCGGGGTGTGA
>CAZOTG010000275.1:0-3666 GCA_964582585.1 uncultured Chromatiaceae bacterium
CCCGCTAACCAACATGCCAGCGACGTAAAAAGCAGACATTCCGCGATGTCCGCGTTAGGTCTGCTCACTCAATAACGGACAAACGCGGCTATGCTTGGATTGTCCGCTAAGTGCCATTCCCGGCTTATGCACCGCAACACGATCAGCAAGAAGCTTGATCTCTAAGCGCAAAAACCATGAGCGCCTCGCGGCGAGTCTCTCCGAAGCTCGATTAAATATTTTGACCACGCGGCAGCAATGGCAGCGGCTCCGGTCCGGACAATGACGGTAATAGCGACGAAGTGGCCATTCAGGGCATGGTTGGCCTAGTTCAAACTGCGTTGTCTGCGGCTACTGGTGCTATCAATCAATATAAAGGTCTAATGGCCAACGCATTTTCTGAACGTACACGCTGACCAAAATACCGGATTGTTTATATCAATGCGGTCCCTATGCGGCTAATCGCTTGCGAGTACGCACTTTAATGCGGTGGTATGTGCGGAAGGAAATAGTGGATACTTTTTCAAGTCGCGTTAGCGCGCGCGACACCGTTTCCATCGCAAGATTGAGATAATCCGCGATGTCCTGCCGCGACATAGGTAGGTCCACTTCTGCCCGTCGATTGCGTTTTTTCAGTTCAAAGAGAAAGTGGGCTACTCGCTCGTGAGCGGAACTGCGCAGCATCAAGCTTTGGTTCTGAGCACGTTGCAATTCCAAATTTGTTACATTCAGCAAACCATTGGCTACCGAATTATCGGTTTCAGCCGCAGAAAATAATGCTTTTCTTCCGATTACAAGGATCCTGCTGGGCGCGATCGCTTCGGCGAAAACACTATGTTTCCCGCGCATTTCCAGTCCGAAATAATCACCGGGAAAGTAGAATCCGGTTACCAGTCGGCAACCATCACGGTCATGGGTGAAGGTCCTAATACAGCCAATCTCGACTTTATAAACTTGTCGGGCCGATTGTCCTTTGCGGAATACTTTTTCGCCACGTGAGAGTAGCCTTGTGGACGCCATCCGATCAATTCGAGTTTGACCTGACGTCAATGAAGATGGTGACGATCGCCCAATTTTAAGAACAAGTGATTTCATGCTGGTTCACTGCTCGTTTGGCGGTGCTTCAAGGGTGACGATGTTGCCGCACTCCTGACAGCGGTCAGTGTAGAACTCCGGCAAAGCGCGAACCGGCGGTACGCGGCTGACAAGGATTAAGTCTTCTCCGTCGCACGTGAAGTCAGGAGGCTTTGGTGATATTTGAAAAAGCCAGATTCCATATCACAATAATAACAACGTGGAGCGATCGGTTAAAGAAATAAATCACGATTAGTTTTCGATTCTCGAATTGAGAAAATAAAATATGCTTCTCTAATAACTTGTCAGGCTTTTGTCAGGAATCGCATCCAATAAATTAGATATTTGTGTGTGTTGGTTTGCATCCGATACGCCGTTCACCAAGTATTTTACACCGATTGCATCATCGTTCCGCGATGAGAGCTAATTAAGGCGCTGTGGAATCGACATGCTGAAATGATTTATTGCTGGCATCGTCGTTATGGTCGCCGCCGCAAATAGTCATTTGCTGTCTGCTTTGTGCCATGTGAAAATTTGAGGACACGGTTGAATTGTCTACAAAGTGCCAATACCCGCCATCGGCATTCGGGTAGCGCTAGTCGGAGCGACTCAATCGCACATGTGGCCCACTCTTCATGGGAAGAGTGAAACTGTCGCCGTGAAATTGTAGTATTAATCGCGAGATCAAGCGTTGTCAGGATTTTGTCAGGAACAATCCTTACTAATCGTGGATAATCTTCCTCGAAAGTGCAATTGCTGCGAGTTGGGGGCGTCATGTTTCGAAAGGAAAAAGAACAGTATTTGTCGCGGAGTTTCGAATATCTAGACTCAAAAATACTTTGGCCGGCGCCGACATTTATTTGTGCAATGCTAGCTGCGGCGACGATTGCGGGCACAGCCATCGGGCTGAGCCAGCCCGCGCAAGCATTGCCGAGTTTTGCGCGCCAGACCGGTCAGCCCTGCGGCACCTGTCATGTTGATTACCCTGGGCTTACGCCGTACGGGCGTCTTTTCAAGCTGAACGGATACACAGCGGGTGGCGGCAAGTTCCGCACCACGCTTTCCCCGTCGTGGAACGACCCCACGAATGCGTTGGCCGCTTACGCGAAAAAAACCAATGACCAAGACACCACATTGAGTGGCCGGCCAGATACCAGCAACACCTGGGATCCACACGTCGCGATGATGGAGGTTTACGGCTACACGCATACGCAAAAAGACCAGCCCATGGGTTCGCCCTACCACGCGAACGACAACGCCCATAACGTGGAACTCAGTTTTTTCTATGGCGGCGCAATTACCGATCATATCGGCCTGTTTTCGCAGGTCACGACTGAAACACCGTATGGCCATTCCGCGATAGACCCCGACACGGGAGAGCCCGTGGCTCCTGACTCTCCCTGCTGGAATTGCGAGTGGGGATGGGACAATACCGACTTGCGTTATGCGAACACCGGTAGTCTCGGCGGGAAATCGCCCCAAGGCGGCATGGATTTCATTTACGGCATCACGGCTAACAACAATCCGGGCGTCCAGGATCCGTGGAACACGGTGCCGGCCTGGGGCTTTCCTTATATGGGTTCAAACATCGCAGGTGATTGCTGTTCGCCGGGGGCAGGCACCCTGCTTGAAGGTGCTTACGAGATGCAAGTCGCTGGCGCCGGCGCTTACGCCTTCATCAATAACCTCGTTTATCTGGAGCTGACCGCTTACCGGACGCTCGATGCCAAGACGTTACCCAAAATCGGGGTCAATCCATTCGACACGCCGGGGCCGTTCTCGGGGGTGGCGCCCTATTGGCGGGCCGCGGTCGAACCGCATTGGGGCAGAAACTGGTTTGAGTTCGGCACATTCGGAATGTCCGCGAAGGTCCACCCGTGGACAGGGATGGCGGATTCGAACGGCATTCAGATAGATCAGGCATTCCCGCAAACGGATCGCTACACCGACATCGCCTTCGATTCGCAGTACCAATATCAAGGCGACAATTACTGGATCACGTTGCGCGGCACCTATATCCACGAGATGCAAAATCTCAATGCCACCTTCATCAATGGTGGGTCGACCAATCCATCCAACACTTTGAATTCACTGAAAGCATACGCTTCGCTGTCCTATGGCAACGACAACCGGATCGTGCTCAGCGGCCAGTATTTCGATATCTGGGGTACACCGGACATGTTGTTGTATGCGGATAACGCGAACTTCAGTCCGAACAGCAACGGCTATGTTGCCGAAATCGCTTACATTCCGTTTATCAGCAGCAACTCCCCTATCTGGCCATGGGCCAATGTGCGCGTCGGGTTGCAGTACACCTACTACAACAAGTTCAATGGCACGACGGAAAATGCCCACGACAACAATACGCTGTTCCTCTACGCGTGGTTTGCGATGTAGTCGAACGGCGCTTTAACGCGCGCGGTAGAGGTCGTGCGTCGAGAGTTGTGAAATTGCGGGAGCGCTTCAAAGTGGTGAGACAATGGCTCTAACATTAAACGAACGCCGCGGACGCTGGATGTTCGACCGCGCCAGCTTACGGTTGGCCCTGCCGGCGGCAATCCTTGTCCTCGCTTTCTCCGCGACGGGCCGCGCGTATGGCGCGGACGACACGGC
>CAZOTG010000276.1:0-3664 GCA_964582585.1 uncultured Chromatiaceae bacterium
GGCGAAGACCTCGAAGCGGCTACGGTCGTGTCTCTCGAATAACTCAGCCATGAGGTGAGCCGTAGCGTGGTTATGGAAGTCGGCGGAGAAATAGCCGAGCCGAACGCGTTCACGGCGGGAGCACTCGACATGTCGAAGTGGAGAGGCGACCGGCGGGAACTTGTCAGCCACATAAAGCGCGGCGGCCCTTTGCAATAGCGCGTTGGAGACAGGAACGGCGAGTAAGGGGAAAGGTTGTGATGCGGGTACGTTACGGCCCAGAGCCTGGACGATCGCCTTGACGCGATTGTCGAGGTCTAGCCATAAATCGATGCCCATCTGCGCAAAGAGGCGATGGCCATGGAGGTAGGGAATATTGGGATCGAGTTCGAGTGCCTTGTCGTAACTCAGCAGTGCTTCGTCGTGGCGTTGCAAGTGTTCCAGCGCATTACCTTGATTATTACAGGCCGCCGCGTAGTCGGGGTTCAGCGAGATCGCCTTGCCGTAACTGGCCAGGGCCTCGTCGTAACGCTGGAGCCATTCCAGCACGGTTCCCCGGTTATTATAGGCCGCCGCGTAACCGGGGTTTAGCGAGATCGCCTTGCCGTAACTGGCCAGGGCCTCGTCGTAACGCTGGAGGTCTTTCAGGACATTACCGCGATTGCTGTAGGCCTCCGCATAACCGGGCTTTAAGGCGATTGCCTCATCGTAACCGGCCAAGGCCTCATCGTAACGCCGCATATCCCTTAGGACATTGCCACGGTTATTGTGTGCTTCGGCCAAGTCCGGTTTTAGCTCGAGTACTTTGTCGTAGCCGGCCAGGGCTTCTGCGTAACGGCGGAGGTCGTTGAGGATATGTGCCCGATTATAGTGGGCGGGCACATGGTCGGGCTTTAACAGCAGCGCCTTGTCGTAACTGGCCAAGGCCTCATCATGGCGCCGAAGGTCCTGAAATACCTTTCCCCGGTTATAGTGAACACCGGCATTGTCAGGCTGAATGTCGGCGGCCCTGGTGATGAAACTCAGCGCTTCCTCTAAACGCCCCATCTGCCCGCATAAAATCCCCATGCCATACAGCGCTTCGAAACAATCAGGGTCGGCGGTCAGCAGCTGCCGGTAAATTTCCAGGGCATCCTGCAGCTTCCCCTCTTGATGCCGGGAACGGGCCTCTTTTAGCTGGATAGTAGGCTGGCTGCCGGCAGGTGGGGTGGAGCTCATGACGGTTATTATACGTGGGTGAAATAATGGTAGGGAAACCAGGCTGAGTAACGCAATAGTGCCTTGATATTCAGTTTGAAGCAGATCGTCGTCCTTCGCTGCACCGGGTCTGCCGTCAAGCCGGTGGGGCGCGGGTCTTAAGCCCATGTCTGACCAGCGCGTTCCGCAGTTCCTGCAGTTTTGCCTTGATTGCGGCGGCATTGTCGTTGCCGATGCGAATCATGATTTTCTGTCCGGCGGAAAGAGACTCCAGCCGGGGGTCGGCGTATTTATAGAAGACGGAAGGTTGTATCAGGCGCACAGGCTCCGTTACCGCAGGGACGGCGAGCAGATGGTCTATCACTTCCACCAGTCTGTCGTTGAAATAGGCCGTTTTGTATCCCAGATCGCTATAGGCTTCTTGAAACAAGGGATAGAAATGAAAATAGACCGAGACCATGTCCTGGGTATTTATGCCTTCGATAAAGCGCACGAATTTTGCATAACGTTGATAGTTGGCGGGATCGATCTCAGTCGCACCATCGGCCGTTTTCGTGACCAGAAATTTCCCGGGCGGCGGCGTGACGGGCAGGTAACGCAGCGGTAACTTGGCGCGCGGCAGATTGTCGATGGTGACCACCAGGCGGTTGATCAGGTTCTTTACGATAAACAGCTCGCCGAGCCGCTTGGGATCGAACAGCCGGCCCAGCGACTCCAGGAGTGCCGCGTCGCTCTCCTGCAAAGGGGGCAACGGCTTCGACGGTTCTATCGCCGTTGTCGTGTCCGCCGCGACGGCATCGGCGCCGGACTCAGGGACGGGAAAACGTCTCAGCGGTTCATTATCTGCGGCAGTCGCCGGCGATTTTTCGCTAGGGATGGCGGTGTGTTGTTCCGGCGCCTCGTGGCGAGGGAGGAGAACGACCGCCGCGATAAGGACCGCGGCAATCGCGACAACCAACAGCCAGCCAGCGGATTTGTTCATAGGGATTTATGCCCGTCGACGCAACTTGACGCTTGAGGGATGAAAGCTGCGTCAATATTACTCAGCAGAGCCAGCCATTGCCATCCCTGGCGAAATCCCTATCAGACGCTTGGCACCGCGAGGCGCCGACCGGTCAAATAAATTTATTGGCGAACACGGGAGGGATGTCGGCGTTCTTTCTCCCCGCAATGGCAAAATAATAAAGCGGTTCCCCCTCCATGGACAATCTGTGTCGGTATCGCTCTAAATGGTAAATATCCAGGTACTTGGAGAAAATCAACTCGCGGATCATTCGCGAAAAACCGCTCTTATCGCTCTCATCAAGAAAGGTTTCCTTGGTATTGAAGCCAATCCAACCCTGGGATTGGATGATATTGAACGCCTGCATGAAGGCCTTGGGAGGTATATCGCCAAAACCCAGTGCTGCCACGGTCGTCAGGCAATTCAAAGACCAGGACTGAAATTCTTCTTTGTCATCAGGGGTTAACTGGCAAAAATCAGTGACATAGTAAGCGTCATATAAATGCGGCCGGTCCCTTTCTGTCGCCATGCGCGCTTCGGGAATGATGTCGACGCCCACCAGGCGCGAAACACCGTATTTCTTCAATGCCTCTCCCATCAAACCATTCCCGGCGCCGAGGTCCAGTACCCGAAGCTCCGTAAAGTTTTCATGGGACTGGTCAATCGCCGACTTGAGAATTTCGGTGACTTTTACCGGTGAAGTGCACTTGAGGCGGTCATAGAATACTTGTTCGTATAAGCCGGGTATTTTGTAAATGGCATCATAGTCGTGGAAGCGGATCTTGATTTTTTCACCATCCGCGTCAACGACATAGAAATAGACTTGATCTTGAGCTAGGTTGTGACCTTCGATTTGCGGGAATTGGATGCGGTGTCTTTTATATTGCATGATTTACCTTCTGAATCTGCTTTATCTGATGGGTTCCTCCGGGAAAGGACTAATTTTAACATAACATCCATTTTTTGCTGGGTGGAAGAGATAACTGTGTGTCAGAAAATAGCTTTTTGTTATGTGGATGGGTGTTCATCACCAAGCAGATACTCTTCGCCGCGATGATCGGCGGTCGATTGCTTCGATGAGTCGAAACCCTCTGTGTGAAGTGGGATTGCTGTGGCGGACTTAGCCGGCGCGGCTGGTCTGGGCTGTCATTGCGAGGAGGTGGTCGTCAATACCTCGTCTGCCGTGATCTCATTGGCGAACATCAAGCCAACACCTTGCTTCTCGCAGCGTACCACCATGGCAGGCGTGCGTTGAGGGGGGTTGTTGCTTTTACCGTTATCCAGAGGGAAGGCCACATCGACCATGGCATAGAGGGGGAGTGACATGGCGCCGGTATTCACGAACATGCCATGCCGGCTGACATCGAGGGAGCGGCCTCGTAACAGTCCTAGACCGTTGTAATAGATGGCGACATTCATCATTAGCGGAGTCCGAAAGCTCAAACGATGTTCCATGGTGGCCTCCATTTCTAGTGTGCCCGGTGT
>CAZOTG010000277.1:0-3663 GCA_964582585.1 uncultured Chromatiaceae bacterium
ATTGTCTTGGTGACGGTGATCGTCATGGTGGCATTGTTCCGCCATGAACCTCTCCTGGAGATAGCGCGTTTTGCGCTGGTGTTGACCGTGGCGGCCATTCCCGTGGCGATGCCGGCGGTGTTATCGGTGACTATGGCGGTGGGCGCGGTGAATCTTGCACGGCGCCAGGCCATCGTTTCGCGGCTCACCGCCATCGAGGAGCTGGCAGGGGTGGACGTATTTTGTTCCGACAAGACCGGCACCCTGACCAAGAACGAGATGCGGGTGGCGGAGCCGGTGGTGAGGGACGGCTACAGCGAACGCGATCTGTTCCTGACGGCGGCACTGGCCTCCAAGCTGGAGAATCGCGACCCCATCGAATTACCGATCTTCCACTATCTCGACGAGCAACTGCCTGATGCGGACTGGAAGGCTTATAAGCAACTCAACTTCACGCCCTTCGATCCCATCCGTAAACGCACGGAGGCAAACATTGAAAGAGAAGGTGAGCAATTCATCGCCATGAAGGGTGCGGCACAGGTGTTGCTGGGTTTGGCCGACCTGCCCGAGAACGAGGCCATGGATGTCAACAAAATGGTGGACCTGCTGGCCGCAAAGGGTTATCGCACCCTGGCCGTGGGCCGCAAACGCGGCGAAGGCCCTTTGGAGCTGCTAGGTCTCATTCCCCTGTATGACCCACCGCGCGACGATTCCAAGCAGATCATCTCCGATATGGAGAATTACGGCGTCGAGGTAAAGATGGTCACCGGCGATAACATGGCCATCGCCCGTGAGATCGGCAACCTGCTGGGTCTGGAGCAGCGCACCCTACGCGCCGATCAGCTCACCGGCGCTGCCGGCAGCGAACTATTGTCACTCGCCGCCGTGCTGTCGGCGGCCATCTATCAGCGTCTCAAGCCGGAAGTCTCGCACAAGGACGCGCAGCGCTTTGCCGACGAGGTCATGGACGCGGTAAAAGGCATGTATGATACCCGGCTGCTGGAGCGGGAGTTCATACACACTCACGAGTCGGCCATCGTCGAGATGATCGAGTCGGTGAACATCTTCGCCGAGGTGGTGCCGGAGGACAAATACCGCATCGTCGATACCTTGCAGAAGGCCGGCCATATCGTCGCCATGACCGGTGACGGTGTCAACGACGCGCCGGCCCTGAAGAAGGCGGATTGCGGCATCGCCGTCGCCAACGCCACCGACGCGGCGCGCGGCGCGGCCGACATCATCCTCACCGCACCGGGGCTCGGGGTGATCAACGAAGCGGTGAAACAGGCGCGCATCACCTTCGAACGCATGAAGAGCTATGCCACCTTCCGCATCGCCGAGACCATTCGCATCATCCTGTTCATGACTTTGAGCATCGTAGTGTTCAGCTTCTATCCCATCACCGCACTGATGATCATCCTGCTGGCCCTGCTCAATGATCTGCCTATCCTGGCCATCGCCTACGACAACACCAAGGTCAATGCCCGGCCGGTGCGTTGGAACATGTTCGAGATGTTGACTGTCTCAACGGTTTTGGGCGTCACCGGCGTGATCGGTTCATTCCTGCTGTTCTTCCTCCTGCAAGAGAGCGGCTTTTCCGAGGGCATGATCCAGAGCATGATGTTCCTCAAGCTGATCGTGGCGGGCCACAGTACCCTCTATATCACGCGCACCGAGGGCTGGTTCTGGCGCCGGCCCTGGCCTGCACCGCTGCTGTTCGGGGCCACCTTCGGTACCGAAATATTGGGTACCTTGATAGCGGTTTACGGTATTTTGATTACGCCCATCGGATGGAAGTACGCACTATGGATGTGGGCGTATGCGTTGGCATGGTTTGTAATCGACAATGCGGCCAAGCTCTGGGCCTACAAATTACTGCGTCGTCGCGAGCAATACGCCTGAACAACAGAGTTTATATGATTCGACGAATTGAAATACCTCACGGCAAGCGAGAAGGATAATTCGATCATGCATGGCTTCAATCTTCATTATTTCCCCATCTCGCTGCCATTCTTATTCATTCTTGCACTGATGCTGGGCGTCGTAATCGCCTTGGTGCAGATCCGCGTGCTGCGTTATGCCTATGAGAAGATCGGTATTCCCTTGAGGTATTTCTATATCCTGCTCATCGCCTCACTGGTCGGCAGCTACATCAATATCCCGGTCGCATCCCTGCCCGGTGAGCATGTTATGTCCGGTCAGGTGGTGACCTTTTTCGGCATGCAGTACGTGATTCCCGAGGTGGTGGATTGGCCGGGCACGGTCATCGCCGTCAATGTCGGCGGTGCGGTCATCCCTGTGCTGGTCTCTCTTTACCTGATGATCAAGAATCGCATATTTGGTCCCGCATTGATGGGTATAGCGGTGGTCGCCTTGGTCAGCCACTGGGTGGCGCAACCCGTGCGCGGCATGGGAATAGCGGAACCGGTGTTCGTTCCGATACTGGCTACTGTGATCTCGGCCTTGTTGATATCACGCGACTATGCGGCACCCATCGCGTACATCTCGGGTAGTATGGGAACCCTGATTGGAGCGGACCTGCTCAACCTCGATCATATCCGGGGCCTGGGGGCGCCGGTGGCCTCCATCGGCGGAGCGGGAACCTTTGACGGCATCTTCCTCACCAGCATCCTCGCCGTGGTGTTAGCGGGCTTGCTTACCGAGAGGGGTGCTAGATCGCATCGGCAGGTAAACAAGGAGGGGCATCATGATTCATCTGGACCTTGACACATTGGAACAAAAGACCTTGATGGAAACATTGGAAAGTTATCTTTCGGATCTAAGCTACGAGATAGCGGATACCGATCAGTTTGACTTCCGCGAGAAATTGAAGGCGAAAAGAGACGTCTTGAACAAGATACTGATCGCTGTGAAGCATGTCCACGAGGCCAGTTGAGTCTTCACAAAATAGCGGAAGCATCGTGGCTATCTGTACGGTCGGCAATGACGCCGACTAAATAAAAAAGGATCCGAGCTTATGCATTTTGTGCTGGGACTGAGCCTTGCGGCGGCAGCCTTGGGAATCGCTTACGCGGTATGGTGTGCCCGCTGGATATTGCATCAGGGGGAAGGATCGCCGGCATTCCAGATGCCGTACCTGGCGATTCGTGATGCGGCCAATGCGTTCCTGCGTACCCAGTATTTTACTATCTTCAAGGTCGGTGCAGTCTTTTTCGTCGTACTTGCGATCGTGCCCCATCTGGGCATGTTGACTGCTTTGGGTTTTGCCGTAGGTGGGTTGTGCTCCGCCCTCGCCGGCGCGGCAGGCATGTGGGTATCGGTGCGCGCCAATGTGCGCACCGCGGCGGCGGCCGAACGGGGCCTACCCAGCGCCTTGCAGGTGGCGGTGCGCTCCGGATCGGTGACGGGCTTTCTGGTGGGCGCGCTGGCGTTGGCAAGCGTCAGCGGCTTCTATCTGCTGCTGTTGGCGTTGAGCACTTCCGATGCGCCAGATCTGCGACCCCTGGCCGGGCTCGGCTTCGGCGCTTCCCTGGTGAGTATCTTTGCCCGCCTCGGCGGCGGCATCTTTACCAAGGCCGCCGATGTGGGCGCGGACCTGGTGGGTAAGATCGAGCAGGGCATTCCCGAAGACGATCCGCGCAACCCGGCGGTCATCGCCGACAACGTCGGCGATAATGTCGGCGATTGCGCCGGCATGGCCGCAGACCTGTTCGAGAGTTATGC
>CAZOTG010000278.1:0-3647 GCA_964582585.1 uncultured Chromatiaceae bacterium
CTATCTCGAAGGGCGGATGGAAGGCAGAAGCAGCGGGCAGCCGGGCATCAGCGGGAAACTGGACGGGGCTTTCGGACACAGCATGCCGGAAGACAAGTAGCCGCTAAAGAGGAAGCGAAGAAGATGTCTCGTAAAATTGACAATAAGCTTAAACACCGGAAATGTTATACCGGTGGATCAAGGAGGAGGCAATGTTAAAGAAAGGCATTATCTTATTCGGAATCATAGCCGCCGTAATATTGGTATCGGCATGCAGCGGCACTGAAACACTGTCCGAGCGAAACTGGGGAAGATCTTATGAAACCGCCACCTACAACCAGATACTCAATCCCCAAGCGGATAAAAACTTGAAGCCGGTGGAATCTATGGACGGTCAGGCTGCTGAAAACGATCTGCAACGGTATCGCGACAGTTTCAAGGAAAAAAAGGAAGCACAAGAGCTTAACCTCATTAACGTGAAGTAATTTTCCGGCCATGGATCAAGGGAGAATGACTGTGAAAACGCTAAAGCAAACAAACAACCAAAACGGTGGTGCGGCAGTGGAATTTGCCATTGTCCTGCCGCTCCTGGTAACCCTTGTTTTCGGCATTATCGAATTCAGCATCCTTTTTTATAATAAAGCCATGCTGACCAATGCCAGCCGAGAAGGCGCCCGCGCCGGTATTGTTTTTGCCGATCCGCGAATAACCGATAGCGATATAGAGACCGTTGTAGACAACTATTGCAAAAACTATCTGATCACCTTCGGGACAACTGGCGATACGCCGTCTGTAAGCGTATCCCGCGCCGGAAACGAAGCCGGAGATCACCTTACGGTCACCGTTGATTACCACTACGATTTTCTGGTGATGCCCAACTTCATTGCATCACTTATCGGAGGTACGGATTTATCTGCTGTTACTGTCATGCGCATGGAATGATCAAATAGGATCGGAATGATATGAATAAACACGTTGTATATACAATCTATAACAATCAGAAAGGTGTCAGCGCTATTTTGATTGCCATCTTGATGTTCGTATTTTTAGGCTTTGCGGCACTGGCGTTGGATCTGAGCCACATTTTTGTGGCCCAAAACGAGCTTCAGAACGCGGCTGACGCCGGCGCCCTTGCCGGAGCACGGTTTTTGTACAATGAAGAGGGAACTGCGGTCAACTCAGGAGCAAACCAGATCGGACACGATGCCGCCGTCGCCAACAACGCTGAAAACAGTGCGGTTGAAGTAAACTGGACCGGTGGTAATACAGGTGACGTACAAAGGGGGCACTGGAGATTTGCTACCAAGACATTCACTCCCAATGATTCTTTAGAACCTGTGCCTCTCTGGGGTGTTTCCAGTGATGTTCTGGATGCGAATCTGAATTTTATCAATGCCGTTCAAGTTACCAGCCGGCGTGAAGCAACACCCATTGTCGCATACTTTGCCAGAATCTTCGGCATCGAAAATTTTCAGAGAACCGCCACGTCCGTGGCCTATATCGGTTTTGCCGGGAAGCTGAGGCCTGGGGAGGCGGACCAGCCCATCGCTATTTGTGAAGAGAGTATTGTGGATGAAGATGGAAACTACAACTGCAATATCGGTCGAATGATCAACAGCGGCCAAAACATCGAAAGCAGTGAAACAGGTGGGTGGACCAGCTTTAACCAGGATGATCCGTGTAACGGGGGCACCAATGCTCAGGAAGTTAAAAGTCTGGTGTGTGGGGGCGGGAATCCGCAAATCATCGACTTGAACAAGGATATCGCCACCAACGGCGGCGAAATTCAAAGTGCTTTCAGTGAACTTCTGGATTGCTGGCTGGCCAACAGAGGGGATCCCCCTAAACCCTGGAACCTCACCCTCCCGGTGGTCTCCTGTCCGGGCAATAATGTAGGGACTTGTGAAGAGCCTCAGGGTGCCGTGAATTTGAATATCATCTGGATCACCGGGTCCGGTGAAGATCCGGGCTATAACAATGCCCCTGACAGTATGGGCGACTGGACGTTTTCAAATAGTGACGTAAATTCTGACGGCACGGTCGACGGCAAAGACCGATGGGCGGAATTTGTCGCTGAGTTCCATTTAAAGAACGTGGACGGGACAGATGCGCCTTATGCCAAAAAATCGATCTATTTTCTTCCGGACTGTACACCTCATGAGCCGGAAGGTGGAAGCGGCGGAAAAAATTTCGGTATTCTGGCTAAGATACCGGTGCTGGTCAAATAATCGTGGTTCCGCCGCAAGTCATGAAGTTAACAAATTGTAACTTGGAGAACATCAATGGGATCTAACATCGACAACATCAAACTGGATATCAAAAATCCGGCTGTCGCCAAGCAGTTTTCTGAAATTATCGGCGCGATGAAGGGATTTCGGATAATCAAACCTGCCGACACCCTGAAGCCTGACCTTCAAATATTCGAAATCAACGGAACACACGAGGACCTCCACCAGATTCAATCCGGTTTGAACGCGGACAAATCCCATGAGCTTTTTTTAACATCGGAAAGAACAGATCCGGAAACGCTGATGAAGGCCATCCGCATCGGGGTCAAGGAATATTTCCCCCAGCCCATCAAAAGAAGTGATGTGGAACAGGCTCTCAAACAATTTAAGGAAAGAAGATCACACGCTGCGCCGGTTCCCCCAAAAAAATCCGGCAAACTCATCAGTGTCATCGGCAGCAAAGGGGGTGTAGGGACCACCACCATCTCCGTAAACCTGGCGGTGACCCTGACAGAACAGGATAACGACCGGGCCGTCGCTATTTTAGACATGAACACCCTTTTCGGTGAAATCCCGTTGTTTCTGGAAATATCTTCCAAATACCACTGGGGTGAAATCAGCAAAAATATCGAACGCCTGGATGAAACATTTCTCATGAACGTCCTGTCAAAGCATTCCACCGGCGTACATGTGTTGCCGTCTCCAGGATATTTGAACGGCCATCAGGCATTAACCCCTGATATTATCGAACGACTCCTGAACTTCATGAAACGCATGTTCGATTTTGTGATTATCGATTGCGGGCAATCTACGGAAGATACCGCTTTAAAAATAATTCAAATGTCGGAAGAAGTCCTTTTGATATCCGTGCTGAGCCTGCCTTGTCTGGCCAATACGAATAAACTGTTAAGGTCCTTTATTGATCTCGGTTACCTGCGCAAGGAACGCATCAAAGTCGTACTGAACCGGTACATCAAAAAAAGCGACATCTCTTTGCACGATGCGGAAAAAGGCATCAGCCATGATATCGTCTGGATCATTCCCAATGATTACGGAACCACCATGTCGGCAATCAATAGCGGAAAGCCACTGTCTCACATTGCGCCGAGGTCCAAAATCGTCAGATCTTTTGAGGAAATGGCGGGGATTATGTTTCCCGGGAAAAAAACAGAATCCAAAAAGAAGTGGGGGTTTTTTAATCGCTGACAAGATTTTTGATCAGCAAATTTTCACTGAATGAACGAAGGGAGTAAAAAAATATCATAAACAAAAAAATTTTAAGGAGAGCATCGTGACAAACATCGCAACCAACATCGTCAGCTTCAATGATTTTTCTGAAGATACGGCAGAACCATCAACGGGCAAGTATATGCCGGATGAATATTTCGAGTTCAAAGCCAGAATTCATGATCGGTTGTTGGATCTTATCGATCTTTCCAT
>CAZOTG010000279.1:0-3629 GCA_964582585.1 uncultured Chromatiaceae bacterium
GCACACTCGGCGCTGCGTCGCTGACCACGACCGGCAAGCCGCAAGACATCGCTTCGAGCAGCGCGTTGGGCGTACCCTCCCACCGGGAAGGAAAAGCAAAGATGGACGCGCGGTGATACCACGTGAATGGGTCATCGACGCACCCGACCAAACGCGTTCGATCAGCGATACGCAACGTCACGATTAATTGTTCAAGCCTTGCCCGCTCCTCGCCTTCACCGATGATGCACAGGTGCCAATCCGGCAGGACGTGAGCAATGCGCGCAAAGGCCCGCACCAGTACGTCATGCCCTTTCTGTCGATGGAGGCGGCCGACAGTGAGCACAAGGGGTATGCGCCGCTCACCCGCGTCAGGCGGCGCGGACGCACGCCGCAGCGGGTTTGGCAAGTAGACAAGCTTTCCGGGCGGAACATAGCTTTTCAGCGTGGTCAGCGCCGCGCGGCTGTTGGCGGAAACGATATCGGCGTAGCGATAGAGGCGCCTGCGCAGCCAATCCCACATGGCGCCGAAGCGCTGGCGGGCGGGATCGTTACGCTCCGAGATGATCACCCGATAGCCCAGCCCAAAGCTGGCGATGATCGCCAGAACGTTCATTGGCGCAATGAAGCTGACGAGTGTATCGCCGGCGAAGACGCGCAGGGCCTTTCGGATCGCACGAACGCGTGCGACATTATTCATGATGCCTTGGCCGAAGGAGCGGGATTGCTGGACGCCCCCGACCGATAACCGCTCGACTCGCGCGCCCGTCCTGAAGAAATCGAGCTCTGGCTCGGCAAATGTCAGCAGCAGCGTGCGGTGGCCCTGCCCTGCCCAATGGCCGGCCAGTTGCGACACCACTTGCTGGGCGCCTCCGCTGCCCATGTCGGCAATCAACAACACGACTCCTCGCGAGCGACTGCTGCTCATGTGGCAGCGAGCAAACCGCAGTAGAGCGAGGCCAAGGCGTCAAGATGGCGCTCGGCCGAGAATTCCGACTTTGCAAATGCCATCGCTTGACGGGTCAACCGGTCCCGGCCGGCTCGATCCTGCACCAACGAGACGATCGCATTTGCGAAATCCATCAGGTTGTCGGCGGCTGCCAAACGTCCCGTCTCGCCGTCCACGATCGCTTCGCGGTGGCCGGCATCGTCGGTCGCCACGACGGGCGTTCCGGCCAACATGGCTTCAACCAAAGTCCGGCCAAGGCCTTCGGATTTGGCAGGCGCCACGAGCACGTCAAGCGCGGCGATCACTGGCTCGATCGGATAGCGCGGTCCCAGTAAATGGCAATGGCCCTCCAGATCCAAATCGGTGAGCCGTGCCTCCACCGCGCCTAACAATTCAGGCCGCTTTTCGCCGATCATCACAAAATGGGCGTCGTCGCCAAGCCTCTTGCAGACTTCAGCGGCGATCTCAAGAAAGAAGAGCGGCCGCTTCTGCGCCGTCAAATTGCCGACATAGCCGATGATGGGCCCCTCGCCGTTGCCACCCCATGCCTCCGCCAGCACGCGCCGGGCTGACTTGCGATCGATCGAATTTGGCACCGCCTCGAACGGGTCACGGAGAACCTGGGCGCGGGATGCCATGGGCGCCGCAAAAGACTGGCGGCAATAGTCTGAGATCGTCAGCACGATATGGGCAAGCTGCGAGTAGAACCCGAGCCGCCGTGACGGCTCGACACTGCGCTGATGCCACACGAACTTGCAACCCGCCAGGCGAGCGGCGGGTCCCCAGGTGAAATGCATGCGCGCGTCGTTGGTGTGCACGATCCGAACGTGATGGAGTCGCAAGAAGGAGGCTAAGTGCGGCGCAATGCGGACAGCCGCCGCAACCTGGCCAACGATCGACCCGCCTTTCACCAAGCGCGACGGCAGCAAGATGTAACGGATTCTCCGATCGTCAAGGTATCGGCTGAGGGGCCCCTCATTATGGACCACTACCAGCGGTTTGAACCCGCGACTCTCGATAGTCTTCAGCACCGGAACCATCGAAACATGGCTCCCCCCTACAGAATCCCCGACGAATGGATAGCAGATGACGGGTAATCGGCTTGCGGTCACGGAAGGTCGGCGATTGTCCAAAGCCCCATGCTTTTATCAAGTTCGCGGCCAGCATGATGCTTGAAACCCTCGCTCACCACGCGCGGCGGCGAAGGAAAATTGAAAGGCGGCAGACAAAGATTCAACGGCCGCCACATGCCGGTGGCAATGTTGGCGTTGAGGTCGCAATTGGGGAAAAACGTCGTGAAAAGATAGCGCGCCCCGCTGGCCTTGAAGTTGCGTAATGCGCGTACAATGTCCGCGTGCGAAAGATGAACGAGCCCGTCGCGGCAGAAGATGAGGTCGACCGTGGGAAGCGGGTCATGGCAGATGTCGAGCTGGAGAAAGCGCCGGTTCGGCGCAGCATGGCTTTTTCGGTTGTTCTCGATCAGGTCCGCCACGATATCGGCGCCTATGTAATCGGCATTGAGCGCAACCGCACTCATCCAGTTGAAATCGCCGCACGGCGCATCGAGCATGCTCTTGACATTCAGCTCCTTCAGCAACAGCGCGAGCTGCGCCTGAATTAATTGCGTTTCGGATCGGGTCGAGCCGACGCCGGACCGGCTCGATGGCGCGCCCCATTTGTTCTTCTGGTAGATTTCGGAGAAGACCGTCTCGCGGCTCAGAAGCAGCAGGCGCGCCTGCCGCAGCATACGCCGCGTCAGCCTGAAGCGGCGGACGAGCACGCTGCTCCAAGGCGTTATGGTTTTAAGCGTTGACTTTATCTGCGTGGGCATTGGCGACGCGTCGACGCTAGGCTTCGTACGACAGGTGAATAATCGATCCGGCCCGCTTTAACCCGGGCATTCCCATTCCGGCGAAAGCGACGAGGTTGAGCAGCCGCCAGCAGGTCAACGTTACGACCCGTCGGAACCCGGCCGCCTCGATCGATCGCCGCGAGCGCACGTTTTCGCGCCGGCTGACGATCAGTACATCGCGCGCGCCCGATTGAAACGCATGAGCCGAAAGCGTCACCAACCCATGCCGGTAGAGACCGCGCCCCTCGTTCGCCGTATCGCTGCGACAATCCCAGATATAGGCCGCACCCGATGGAATCTCGGCGCGCAGGCCGCATTCGAAATCAGGCGGATGCGAGGTCACAAGCGGGCCGCTCAGCCACAGATAACAGGCAAGGCTCCCGTCGCGGGTGACGTAGCCCCACGCCTGGTGACCCTTGGCCAGCCGCATTTGAAAATTTGCGAAGCGCCGCTTGCCAAGCGGCGACGCTGCGAAATCCTCATCGGCAAGCCTCCGGAACACATAGCCTTCCGCAAGTGCTGGAAGCGCCTTGGTCTCGCCTGGATAAGCACGGAATATATCGATAACACGGCGTTGAATCACATCAGCCGCCCGCGCGCCATAGTCTTTTCCGCGAAGCGCCGCCGCAACGGCATGGGAGCTCGCCGGGCAAGCCATGTGTTGGTGAAGTTTGCAGCCCGCGCAAACTGGCCGAGCAAAATGGCGCCGGGAGAGCGTGTCGCGGCCCCCGCTCCCACCCGATAATAATAAATATCGCGCGGCGCACCTCCGAAATTGACCTTCGACTGAAACACCGAGCCGCTTCGGCGCGAATCCCCCATGTCAAGAATCCCAAATAGACGCGAGGC
>CAZOTG010000280.1:0-3608 GCA_964582585.1 uncultured Chromatiaceae bacterium
AACAGGCCCTGCAATTCCTCCGCCGCCTCTTTCACGCTCTGGATCAAACGGCCCTCGTCGTGGTGGATGGCGTGCTGCCGGATCAGCGCCGCCTCGTCATAGACCCGGAACTTCTCCACGGAGGCCACGGCCTCCTCCCTGTCCAGGCCCATGCCGCACAGCACCTCCTCGGCCAGGCGCAGCGTGGAGAAGTAGACCTCGCGCACGAACACCTTGACGCCCAGGTCCATCAGCATATGGGCATGATGGCGGTTGCGCGCCCGGGCGTAGATCTCCAGTCTGGGAAAATGGGTCTTGACCGTGGCGGCGATCTTGAGCGAAGACTCCACGTCATCCACCGCCAACACGAAGATCCTGGCCTGCTCGATATGGGCGGCGCGCAGCAGATCGATGCGGGAGGCATCGCCGTAATAAAGCTTGCCGCCGAATTTGCGCACGAAGTCCACCTGGGTCTGGCTGATCTCGAAGGCGGTAAAGGGGATATGCTTGATGCGCAGCATACGGCCGATGATCTGCCCGACGCGGCCAAAGCCGGCGATGATCACCGGGTTGCCCGGTTCGTCGATGCGGTCGAACACCGGTTGCTGCCGGCCGTCCAGCCAGGGCTTCAGCAGCTTTTCATTCAACAGGAACAATAACGGCGTGGCGGCCATGCTCAAGCTCACCACCAGGACCAGGGCGTCCGCCGTGGATGGCGCGAGGATATGGTAGCCGGCGGCCGCGCCGAACAACACGAAGGCGAACTCGCCGCCCTGGGGCAGCACGATGGCCAGGTTGCGCGCACAACGCACCGGCAGCCTGAAGCCCAGCCCCAGCACATAGAGCACGATGAACTTTACGGCCAACAGGGTCGAGACCAGACCCAGGATCACCCACGGCTGCGAACTCAACAGGCCGATATTCACCGACATGCCCACCGAGATGAAGAACAGGCCGAGCAACAGGCCCTTGAAGGGCTCGATGTTGGCCTCGATCTCATGGCGGTACTCGGAATCGGCCAGCAGCACCCCGGCGACGAACGCCCCCAGGCCCATGGACAGCCCGGCGTTGTCCATCAGCAGCGTAGCGCCGATCACCAGCATGAGGCTGGTGGCGGAGAAGATTTCATGGCTGCCGGAGGCGGCGACCAGGCGGAACACCGGCCGCAACAAGTAATGCCCGACCACCACCAGGACGACGATGGCCACGGCGCCGCTGATCACCCTTTCCGTCACGCCCCCGTTGGCAACGGTCGCGTCGCTTACGCCCAGCAGCGGCAACAACGCCAGCACGGGGATGATCGCCAGGTCCTGGAACAGCAGGATGGCGAACGCCGAACGGCCGTGCACGGTGGTGAGTTGTTTTTTCTCGGTCAGGAGCTGCAATACGAAGGCCGTGGACGACAGCGACAGGCCGAAACCGACGATGGCGGCGCTGGGGACGGGCAATTGCAGGCCCACGCCGATGAGGGTGAACACCGCGCCGGTGACCAGCACCTGCACCAGGCCCATGCCGAAGATGGAACGGCGCAGCACCCACAAACGGGAAGGCTGCAGCTCGAGACCGATGAGGAACAGCAACAACACTACGCCCAATTCCGCGAAGTGCAGGATGTTGTCGACGCCGCTGATCAGTTCCAGGCCCCACGGACCGATCGCCACCCCCGCCATCAAATAGCCCAGCACCGAGCCGAAGCCGAGCTTGTTGAACAGGGTCACCGCGATGATGGCGGCCCCGAGGAAGATGGCGGCTTCTTGCAGGAAACTCATGGCAACGGCCTTATCAGCAAGTGTTACTCAGAAAAGTCAAAATTAATTTGTCATTTCGAGCGCAGCGAGAAATCTTGCCGCTGAAATAAGATTTCCCGCTGACGTAAGATTTCTCGCTTACGCTCGAAATGACAGGGTTATTCAGTCTGACTTCCCTAGAGTAACCGCTGCACGCCTTGAACGCACTACCTGCACTTGCGGCGCTATTCCACAGGAAAACTCATGAAAACGACACGCACCCTATCGTGCCCGCCGCGGGAGAAAAGCCGCCTATTCGGCCCCTTCGGTGGTGATGTGCAATACCTTGCCGCAGTGCTTGCAATGCACGGCATCGGTGTCATGGCGGTTGAGGCCGCAGCTCGGGCACTCATAGCGCACCTTGCCCGGCCGGAAGATGGTCTGGATGAGGCGCAGGAACAGCGAGATGCCGAAGATCATGATCAGCACCGCCAGGACATGGCCGCTGGCGCCCACCAGGGTGATGTCGCCGAAGCCGGTGGTGGTGAGCGCGGTGACGGTGAAATACAAGGCGTCGACATAGTCCTTGATGGCCGGGTTGCTCTTCACCTGCATGACATAGACCACGGCGGTGACCACGAAGATGAACACCAGCAGGTTGATGACGCTGAAGATGATGTCCTCATGGAGGCGCACGTAGCGAGAGCGCCTGCGCAGGGCATTCAACACGTGATACGAGCGCAGCAGGCGAAGCGCGCGGATCACGCGCATGAACACGAAATTCTCGGCAAAGGCCGGCATCAGCAGGGAGACGATGACGATGAGATCGGCCAGCCCCACCAGGCCGAACGCCTCGCGGAAGGGGGTCTTGCTGATGAACAGACGCGCCGACAGCTCCAACAGGTAAAGGACGCCGATGAACACCTCCACGCCGTGGAGTTCATCGACGTGGTGATAAAAAGACGCGATGACGAAATACATTACCGTAACGAGGTCGAAGGCCAGCAGACCCCAGCGGAAGATATCGGAACGGCGGCCCCGGCCGTTGTAAAGATCGTTGATGCGGGTCCGCAGCCTGGCGGGGAAGCCCTTTTCGTCTGCGTTATTGGCCATTATTTTCGGAGGCCGGTCTCACGGCCGATCGCGGCGATAGTACGCCGTCAATGGTCGCCCATGCCACCGCCATGGGGAGAATCATGACCGTCCATGCCCTCGCCGTGCGGTGAGCCATGGCCGTCGCCGGCGGCCTTGGAATGCATGTCCTTCTTCATCTTCTCGACGATATCCATGCAGCGTTTCATCCAGGCGTCCATCTTCTCCCCCTTCATGCCGTGCTGCTCGCCCATGAGTCGGCATTGATCCTCCATGGAGGCCTGCGGCTTGCTGGCGGATTGCTCCTCCGCCACGGCGGACCAGGACATGAGCGTGAGGGCCAGCGCCGCGCCCGGAACGATGATCTTCATGAAAAATCCCTCGCAGAAAGTTAAATATATTTTATGGCTCTTAGCCAAGACCGTACTTATTTCGTCACCCCGGCGAAAGGGCGTAAATTCTATCCGTCATTCCGGCGAAAGCCGGAATCCAGGTTTTTATGCTTTTTGCTTACTTCGCCTTGGCCCTCTCGCTGCGGCGCAGCCGTGACAACAGCCGCCGCGCCATCTCGCCGAACAGCTCGGTCTGGGTGGGATGGGGATGAATGGCCTGCGCCACCTGTTCCAGCTTCATGCCGGCGGAGACCATCATCACCGCCTCGCCGATCAGGGTGTCGGCGTGGTCGGCCAGGAAGTGCACGCCGATGATGCGGCGGCTCTTCTTGTCGGCGACGATCTTGATCAGGCCCTGGGTCTCGGCGGTGATCATGGCCTTGGCGTCGATGGCCATGGGCACCTTCACCTCCACGGC
>CAZOTG010000281.1:0-3604 GCA_964582585.1 uncultured Chromatiaceae bacterium
ACTTTCTCCGGACCAACAGAGGAAGGAATCTCGGAGCGGTACCAGCCGCGCCATTCCCTGCCGTTCTTCATGACGCCTGGCGTGTAGACCGTCTGCAGATAACCTCGTCGCTCGTAGTCGGCTTGGCGCCGGGAAAAGCGCGCCTCAGAGAAGCGATCGCGCCATCCCAGGTAATCCCAATAGTCGACATGAAAGGCCACCGGGACGAACTGTTTCCACAGGTGGGCATCGTTCTTTAATCCGCTCAGCCAATGCTCCGCAGGCGGGCAACTGCTACAGCCCTCCGAGGTGTAGAGTTCGATGAGGGTGGTGCGTTGCGCCTGGCTGGCAAAGGATAGGCCGGCGGCGGTCGCCGGGGGTGCGGTGGCCGCAATGGATATCAGGGCGGTGAAGAGCACGAGTTTGTTCATCCTGGGCACCTTGGGTTACAGGCCCAGTATCGCGCCGAAATGTCACGAAACTATCACGATAAATTAAAAGGATTGTCAAAAGGACCGCTTAGGGGCGCTTGCTGAATGCCTGCTGCCGCGTCGTCACGGCGGATGCGAAGCGCCTAGTGGTCGTCTCCGAGCAGTAGAGCGGGGTCTAGTCTTTCCTTGGGCTCATAGCTGCAGGTTTTCAGTTCGGCGGGCAGCATGCGCCACGAATGATAAATGCCCTTGGAGCCGACGGCGAGCACATATTGTTCGCCGTAATTAAATTCCCAAAGATACCCCTTGCGCTTGATCTCCACCTTCACCGGCTGGTTGGGGGGAAGGGTTTTCAAATAGTGCGCCAAGCTTGGATCGTAGTGCAGCACGTGTTCGGGTTCGGTGCCGGGCTGTTCACTGAGCACCACCACTGCCTCCAGGTCTTTGCCTGGACAGGAGAGGGCCATTACCCGCCAGTAAAAGGATTGCGTGACGTATTGTACCCAGTCGAGACGGTGGGCGATGTAGTAGATATAGCCCAGGCTCACGAAGGCGAATATCGCCAGCGCAACCGCCCAACGCCCAGTCTTGTCACGTGTTTCCTCAGACATATTGATTTGTCGATTGTTATCGTGAAGTGTACATCGTTGCCGCTTGGGCCAGCTTAACCGCCGGTCAGTATACCGACAAGCACGGCACCATGAATATACGGGGACGGAGTGTGCGGCGGCGAGGGAAAACCAAGCAAAGTATAATTCTCTGCTTGGTTATGCTAAGACGATCAAATCCAGAGCAAATATCCCATTTCAAAACGATGGCTTAACAGCGGATGAGTGGGGTAGAGCCGGATCTTGTAGAATTGCAAGCCCGAGAGAGGCGGGAGCAAATCCAGGCGATAGAATGTCTCCTCATCCACCGTTTCCGCGGGATCAAGGAGATGGCTGGAATGTACTACGAAGTCATTGCTTTCCGAAGGTGCGCCCACCAGGCACTCCACGGCGACATTTTGCGGAGAGATGCCGTGCAGCTTGACGGCCACTTCCAGCGGCAAGGTTTCTCCGGCCATGATATGGGTGGTCGCCGCTTCGATGTAGCGGGCAGTTACCTGTGTCCAGGTTTCAACGATCTGTTTCTTCCAGGACGCCAATTCCTGGGCCGGTACAGCCCCCCGTTCGCTTAAGCTGTATTGCTGACGGTTTGCCGGCCCGTAAAAGCGCGTGACATAGTCCATCAGCATGCGTTGCGCATTATAGCGCGGGATCAGGGATTTCATGGAGGCCTTGGACATCTTGACCCATTTCTCCGGGTAGCCGTGGCCGTTGCGGTCGTAGTACATGGGGACGACTTCTTTTTCCAGGATGTCCAGCAATTCCTGGCCTTCTTCCCGGTCACGGTCGGCTTGTTGGTATTCAGCACCGTGCGGGGTAATACCCCATCCGTTCTCGCCGTTGTAACCCTCGCCCCACCAGCCATCCAAGACGCTGAGATTCAAGACGCCGTTGATGCCGGCCTTTTCTCCCGAGGTGCCGCTGGCCTCGAGAGGATATTCCGGGGTGTTGAGCCACACGTCCACGCCGGTGACCAGCCTGCGCCCCAAGGACAGGTCGTACCCCTCCAGGAGTATGATCTTGCCTTCAAACTCGGGACGGTGCGAGAAGTCGTGAATCGCCTTGATGAGTTGTTGACCGGGGACATCGTGAGGATGGGCCTTGCCGGCGAAGATCATCAGCACCGGACGTTGGGGATCGTTGACGATGCGCGCCAGCCGGGCCGGATCGGAAAACAACAGTGTCGCGCGTTTGTAGGTGGCGAAGCGGCGCGCGAAACCCAAGGTGAGAATATCGGTTTTTTCGGTGGATAGGTTGTGAGTGATACGCTTGATCTGGGTAGTATTCAAACCACTGCGGCGATTTTGGCGCACAGCGCGGTCGTGTGCCTCTGCCAGCAGTTCCGATTTCAGTGATTGGCGCAGGCTCCAGAAGCTGTAGTCGGGGATCTCTTCGATGCACGACCAGTATTCTTCGCTGGTGAGTTGGTTACGCCATTCCCCGCCGAAGCGCATGTCGAACAGGCTGATCCACTCCCGCGCCAGAAAGGTGGGTACATGTACGCCGTTGGTGATATGGGAGATGGGATTCTCTTCTGGAGGCACCTGTGGCCAGACATAACCTTCCATACGCGAGGCCACGCCACCGTGGATGCGGCTCACGCCGTTGTGAAAGCGCGAACAACGCAGAGCCAGCGAGGTTTGGTTGAAGCCATTTTCATTGCCCGGGCTCACGCCCAGGGTCAGGAATTGCGGCAGGCTCACCCTGAGTTGTTTTACGTATTCTGTGAAATAGGTCTCCATCAAATGGCGGTCGAAGATATCGTGACCTGCCGACACCGGCGTATGGGTGGTGAACACGGTGCCCGCCGCGACCAACTCCAGGGCCGCGTCGAAATCCATGCCGCGTTCGACATGCTCGCGGATGCGTTCCACGGTGAGGAACGCCGCATGGCCTTCATTGATATGCCATACCGTGGGCTGCAGGCCCAAGGCGCGCAGGGCGCGCACCCCGCCGATACCCAGCACGATCTCCTGTTGGATGCGGGTGTGAATATCGCCGCCGTAGAGTTGATAGGTGATGGAGCGGTCGGCCTCGCTGTTGTCGGGGACGTCGCTATCCAGGAAAAAGAGGCGGATATGCCCGGCCTTGGCCTCCCACACCTTGAGGGTGACGGTCCGCTCCGCGATCATCACATGCACGTACAAGGGCTGGCCTTCTGCGTCGCACGCCGCCTGTACCGGGAGATGGGAAAAATTCGTGGGCGTATAATGGGCGATCTGCTTGCCTAGACCGTCGATGGTTTGGGTGAAGTATCCCTGCCGGTACAGCATGCCCACCGCCACGAAGGGCAGCGCCAGGTCGCTGGCGGCCTTGCAGTGATCGCCGGCCAGGATGCCGAGGCCGCCGGAGTAGATGGGCAGAGCCTCGGTCAAACCGAACTCCATGCTGAAATACGCCACGGTCAGCGGCGTCTCCGCGTGGGCCTGCGAGAACCAACTGGCTTCCTCCAGGCTCTTTCGATGCGCCTTGACCTGCTCGTTCACCTCTTTCCTGAAGGCTTCGTCGCGGGCCAACGCCCCAAGGCGAGCGGACGCGACCGACTGAAGAATAAGCCACGGATTGCGGGTCAGTTCCCAGAGTTCG
>CAZOTG010000282.1:0-3603 GCA_964582585.1 uncultured Chromatiaceae bacterium
AGGTCGCCTTGATACTTTCTGATTGCGGCATGGCCGTCGAATCACCATCAATCAGAGCAACAGTTCGCGGGGAAGTCGAGGTCGACGTGCTCGCCAACGACGGCACACAAGACCCAGCGATATCCTACATAGTGGAGTGCAAACTCTGGGAGCGGAATGTTCCCAGGGAGGTCGTGAATTCCTTCCGTACCGTAGTTGGGGACGCCGGGGCGAACATAGGGATTGTCGTATCTGCCAGCGGTTTTCAACCCGGCGCCGTTGAGGCGGTCAAGAATACGAACATAAGGCTTTTGACCTGGGAAGGATTCAACAAGCTGTTCACCAGACGGTGGATTGACTCATTCATGGCACCCAGAATCTACGAGGCCGTCGATCCTCTCGTCGAGTACACGGAACCCGTAAACTCCCGCATCTTCAGGAAAGCTGAGAAGCTTTCCGAATCGGGCCGTGACCGGTTCACCGAGTTGAGAGATCGGTACGGCGCGTTCGCTCTCTTTGCATCCATGATTGGATTCGGTCAGGTTCTTTCACGACTACCATTTCTTGAACAGATCGCGGCCGATCCACAAGCTCTCATTGAAAAGGCTGTTCCGCCGATCGTGCCAGCAGATGTGGCCTTGGCGGCATCCCTGAGAGAGTTCTCCGACAGGCTAATTTCCTATTCAGACAGGGCGCTGGCTGAGTTTGATAACTTGTTTGGAGAAAGGGCATAGAGGTGTCGAGAGTGTCCACCACCTATCCTGATAGGGTCGTGAGCAGGAGTAAGGAAACAAGGTCAAATGGCAACCAAGAGGTAGCAACTTGGGGAAAAGGGAGAGATTCTCGTAACGAAGAAATGTGCGTGCCCGAAGTGCAAGCACGAGCGATCTCTTAGGCGGCTTCCACCCAATTTCAAATGCGCCGATGTGGTTTGTGACTTTTGTGGCTACTTGGCTCAGGTCAAGACTGCCAATCGGGAGGACATCTTCTCGATACCAGACTCCATTCTGGGGGGTGCTTGGTCTGTCCAGAAGGAAAGAATGGACGCAGGTATCTACTTCCCACTCTTTCTCGTCCTTGTGGACAAGAAGGGCAACCATACGATCGGTTACTTGTCCGCTGACCTCCAGACTCCTGAGATGTTTGTTGCCCGAAGGCCACTCTCAAGAAACGCTCGCCGAGCGGGGTGGCAGGGATTCCGGTACGATCTCACCAATGCGAAAGACCGGTTCGTAAGATTGGTTTAGGTGACTTCAGGGATCACGCTACCAAGCAAGGGCCCCCAGCTGATCAGCTTGAGATCTTGAGGCGATTTACCCATGTCGATCATGGCAACTGTCTTGGCTCGATTGCTTTCTGACGAAATCCTCTTCCCACTCCTCCAGTTGTGTTTGGTCGCATTCGTATTGAATGCGACAGTACGCAGCATCACTCTGGCCATTAGGGCTGGGTTAGGCGGAGCAACACTGTCAGTTAAGCGTGGTGAGCAATCAATGGCAATCTTCTACGGAACATATGCCGCTGTCAGCGGGCTACTTGTCGCCATCTGCCTTTCGGTCGAAGTTGCGAGAATTCATCGCGTCTTTTGGGTCTTTGCAGATACCATCCTTTGGTGGCAAGTGTGCCTTCGAAACACGTGGTTCAGGAACGAACTGTTGGGATGGTCGCAAAACTTGGCCAAGCTCGAAAGGCGGTAGCAGGATGTTCCACCGGCCAAACCCACATGACAATCCCGCATAGATCACGCGTAGAACCGCAATAAACCGGGGTTTTCCAAGGATTTCCACGAAGCCACTGGTATCCATATACCAGACCCAACTCAAACGAAGGAAACCCCGGGGTTGACCGGGGTTCCGTCCAGCTTGTGGGGGTAGAAGGGGTGTGCTCGACTCTAACGTCTAGTTGTAGGGGAGGATGAAGGTGGCAGAGAGCGAGATCGACCCGATCAGCGATTGGCAAGGGTTCTATGATGAGTTACATGAAGAGACGCCCAGGGGTGCGGTTATCCTGGGTGCCGCCTTCCTTGATGCTCAATTGAGAGAGCTCCTCGCGGATTTCATGATTGATGAGTCCAAGATAGTTGACTCTCTAGTTGGGAGCGAGAAAGAACTTGAGAAGCCGCTTTCCAATTTCGGAGCCCGCATCAAGGCGTCCTATTGCCTCGGCCTTATCAGCAAGAAGATGTACGACGATCTCCGCACAATCAACAAACTCAGGAACAAATTTGCCCACAGGCTTCACGACTTCACCTTTGAAGACGAAGAAGTAGTCAGTTGGTGCAAGTCGTTGAGTCTCGCCAAGATGATTACGGACAAGCTTCCTCATTTTCCAGATGACCATGGATCGATGTTTCTTCTAGGAATCACGCAACTCTCTGTCTGGGTTGCCTTGAAGAGGCTTGAGGCCAAGAGGCAAAAGCGCGAGCCTCCCGAGGACCCTAAGATGAGGCAGGTAGTTCATGCCGGCTAGAGGGTTGGCTTTCGCTTGGGCAGTTGACTTGCCAACGCTTCTCTCGATAGCGGCCACCCTCATCAGCCTGGCCAGCTTGGCATTTGTCCTGTGGAAAACGCGGCGCCGTGTCACCGTGACCGCACACAATACCAGAGTATTTCAAGCAAGGCAGGACCTTGGCACGAGCCTCTCTGTCACTGCGATCAACGACGGGTATCGACGAATCACCATTACTGGTTTCAGTCTGGAATTCTCTGACGGAAGCAGTTTGAGTGTAGGAGACACATACGTCGAGGATAGCGACGGCCTCTTCGGGCTAGCCAAACTCACCACCGACTCCGATTCATTGCCAAAATCCCTCGATGACGGGGACCATGCGCAGGTGTTCTTCGAGTACGAACGGATCCTTCAACACTTGTTAAAGGTCGGAGAAGATGTAGCTCTCACTGAAATCTTTGCGTACGACATCGCCAATCATAAGCACAAAGCCAGAGTCCCCAAGTATGTAAGGGAAAAGGTCAACGGCTTGCGAGAGGTGCAGCGCAGTTCACCTTGACTTTCATCAAGATTTCATCGTCCCCACGATTGACTCAACACCGTGACCACCCGCAGTCCGTTGCTCGCACCCCTAACTCAATTCATCCGGCTTCTCGCCATCTCAAGTGCTGAGCGATGAAATGATCTCCTCCATCGTCCGTACGACGAAGGGAGACCCCCGGTCATCCCTCCCATCTACGTAGCTCCATAGTCGATCTGTCACTTCACGCCTCCTGATCTCTCTCCCGTCCCGCAAGACTGTATCAACCCACTGGGTGGTTTTCGTAGCCCACTACAACCCGTTCCACAGGCCCTCATCTACCTTTCGGTAGAGCGTGTTATGGAGAATGTGCCCATCTTCTGGATCCAGCTTCACTCTGACTCCCTTTCCGCTGTGAGTGGATACCAAGGAGAGGGTTGCCATCTCTACCTCCCATAGACAGGATGTGATAAGACGAATTTGAATGTGGGAGAGAACGGGATAGAACGCCAACCCCCGTCGAATCAGTCGCTGGCGGGCCCTATGCGATGGTGAATGAGGTGAGTCTCGATGGGAAGAATCAGGCGCTGTACGATTCGGATGATCGGCCCACCAGGCGGAAAGCCACCATCCCGTACAGGAGCGGCAGCCAGAAG
>CAZOTG010000283.1:0-3590 GCA_964582585.1 uncultured Chromatiaceae bacterium
CGGTGGAGGACCGGCATTTCTACAGCCATTGGGGGATTGATCCCCGTGGCATTGCCCGTGCCTTATTGACCAATCTGCGCCGCGGCGGCGTGGTGCAGGGAGGCAGCACCCTCACCCAGCAGTTGGTGAAGAATTTCTTCCTCAACAACGAACGCACCTTGACGCGCAAGCTCAACGAGGCGGCCATGGCCCTGTTGCTGGAGTGGCACTACTCGAAGGACGACATCCTCGAAACCTACATGAATGAGATCTATCTCGGGCAGGACCGGGATCGGGCGATCCACGGTTTCGGTCTGGCCAGCCAGTTTTATTTCCAGCAACCCTTGAAGAGCCTGGCGCCTAATCAGCTGGCCCTGTTGATCGCCATGGTAAAGGGGCCGTCTTATTACGATCCCCGCCAGCATCCCGACCGTGCCTTGGATCGGCGCAATTTTGTATTGGACGTGATGGCGGACAACGAACTGCTTTCTCCACAGCAGGCACGCGAGGCGCAAGGCCGGCCCCTGGGTGTGACGCCGCGGCCGCACAGCGTGGCCTCCCATCCCGCCTTTCTCGACCTGGTGCGCCGCCAGTTGAGCCGCGATTACCGCGAGGAGGATCTGCGCTCCGAGGGTCTGCGCATCTTCACCACTATGGATCCCCAGGTGCAAACCACGGCGGAGCAAGCGCTTGCGCAACGCCTTGCGGACCTGGAGCAGGGGCGCGGCATCGAAGCGGGGAGCTTGGAAGGCGCATTGGTAGTGACCACGGTGAGCGGCGGCGAGGTCCTGGCGGTGGTGGGCGGACGCGACCCGCGCAGCGCCGGCTTCAATCGCGCCCTGGACGCGGAGCGGCAAGTGGGTTCGCTAATCAAGCCCGCCGTTTATCTCACCGCCTTGAGCCGGCCGCGGCAATACACCCTGGCCACGATCCTGGACGACCAGGCCCTGGAGGTGCCGGGTGCGGCGGGACAGGTGTGGCGCCCCGCCAATTACGATAAAGAGGAACATGGCGCCGTGCCGCTGTATAGCGCATTGGCTCACTCCTACAATCTGGCCACGGTACGTTTGGGCATGGCCCTGGGCGTCGATCAGGTGCTGGATACCCTGCGATCCTTGGGGATCGAACGCGATATCGACCCGTATCCTGCCATGCTGCTGGGGGCCATGAGCCTGACGCCGGTGGAGATGGCGCAGATGTATCAGACCCTCGCCGGCGGCGGTTTCCGCACACCCTTGCGCGCTATCCGGGATGTGGTGAGCGCCCAGGGCGAGCCTTTAAGACGTTATCCTTTAGAAGTGCAACAGGCGGCCGATCCCGTGGCGGTGTATTTGCTGACCACGGCCCTTCAGGACGTGGTTGCCGAAGGTACCGGACGGGCCCTGTCCCATTATTTGCCCGCGTCATTGCACCTCGCCGGCAAGACCGGCACCACCGACGATCTGCGGGACAGTTGGTTCGCGGGCTTCGGTGGCGACCGGCTGGGCGTGGTGTGGGTGGGGCGTGACGACAACCAGCCGGCGGGGTTTACCGGTGCCGGCGGCGCCCTGCAGATATGGGGGAAATTATTCGCGTCAATAGGGGCGCAGCCGTTGCGCACCACGCCGCCGGCCGGTGTCGAATGGGCATGGATCGATCCCGCCGACGGCTTGCGCGCCTTGTCGGGGTGTCAGGGCGCCGTGGAGCTTCCCTTCAGTCCGGGTACGGCGCCGACGGATCCTGCGCCCTGCGCCCAGGGCCTGGGGGGCGCCGTGCGCCGTTCGCTGGACTGGTTGAAGGGTAGGTAGGAATGAAAAAATTCGATCTTCGTCGTTGGTGGGTCATGGCGCCCTTGGCTATCATCCTGGCCGCTTGCGCCGTGGCGCCATCTTCGAGCCAGCGCGGCGCGACGCCGAACGAGCCGGGCGGATCCGCATCGGGTGAGTTTGCACCGGGAGAGGTCTCACCGGGGGAGAGGTGGTCCGCTTACACCGCCAATCCCGCGGTCGTAGCCCTGCTGGACCGCGCCGCCGTCAGAGAGCAGGCGGGACTGTATGAACAGGCCGCCGCCGCTCTGGAGCGGGCCTTGCGTCTTGAGCCTCGTAATGCCATGTTATGGCATCGTCTGGCCAGCGTGCGCTTAATTCCAGGGCAGTGGCAGGATGCGGTTGAGTTGGCCGCCAAGTCCAATTCCCTGGCGGCAGGGAATGCGGATTTGCGAGGGAGTAATTGGGCCGTGATCGCCGAGGCCAAGGAGCGGCAGGGGGATCGGCAAGGGGCTCAGGAGGCGCGTACCCGGATGGAGGCCGAGGGGGTTGTCCGTTAGGAGCTTGCTGACTCGGACAGGCTCCCAGGCAGCGTAAAATCAATACTATGCTGCAGCAACTTCATGCTGCGGAGGAAGACCCCGGTGGGTTTGTATCAAGTCGATAAATTAATGAGCGAGGCACGCCGCTTGGCCCGCGAGTATCGCCTGGCCATGGGCAAGCCCCTGGCGGGGATCAGCGCCGAACTCGCGGTACACGATGCGATACGCTTGTTGGATTTGGAGGCGGTACCGTTGGGGGTCGGGGGCTATGATGCCGTCGGCCGCGGCCCCCGCGCGGGCAAACGCATTCAAATCAAGGGTCGCGCCATTTTCGATGAATCCAAGGGTGGTCAGCGTATCGGTCAGCTCAAGACCGAACAGGAATGGGACAGCGTAATGCTGGTGTTGATGGACAGCAGTTATGAGCCCGTGGAGATCTACGAGGCGGATCGCCAGGAAGTCCTGGAGGCCATGGACAAGTCCAGCGGCAACCGCAGCAAGCGCGGCGCGGTATCGGTGGCGCGCTTCAAGATCATCGGCCGTTTGGCGTGGACCCGCGAGGACGGCGTAGTGGACGATGCGGTGTGGGACAATCAGGCGGACCGGTGACTATTTCTTTTTTCGATGGGCTTCGTGGTGAATAGTGTTAACCCCTAGCGAGGTGCTCGGTTCGAGCGGCCCCTTGGCGCAGCATGTGCCGGGCTTCGCGCCCCGCGCGGCGCAGCAGGCCATGGCCGAGGCGGTGGCGTCGACTCTGGATGAGCGCACCACGCTGATCTGCGAGGCGGGGACCGGGACGGGGAAGACCTTCGCCTATCTGGTGCCGGCCTTGTTGAGCGGTAAAAAAATCATCATCTCCACCGGTACCAAAAATCTGCAAGACCAGTTGTTCCATCGCGATCTGCCCATGGTGCGGCAGGCGCTGGATGTGCCGGCAACGGCCGCCTTACTCAAAGGCCGCGCCAATTATCTATGTCTGCATCGCCTGGCATTGACGGAGCAGGAGGGCCGCCTGACCTCGCGGGTGGAGGTGGGCGATCTGCATCACATCCTCAGTTGGGCGCGCCGCACCCGCAGCGGTGATATCGCCGAAGTGGACGACGTGGCGGAAGACGCCACGGTTTGGCCGCAGGTGACTTCCACCACGGACAATTGCCTGGGGCAGGAGTGTGGCCGTTACAGCGACTGCTTCGTGCTCAAGGCGCGCCGCGCCGCGCAGGAGGCGGACGTGGTGGTGATCAATCATCACCTGTTGCTGGCGGACATGGCGCTCAAGGAAGAGGGCTTCGGCGAGCTGTTGCCCAGCGCCGATGCCTTTGTTATC
>CAZOTG010000284.1:0-3586 GCA_964582585.1 uncultured Chromatiaceae bacterium
CCCGCCCAGAACCGACGCCACGCCCTTGTAGAATCTGCGGGGATCTACCATTGGCACCACCTGGCGCAGGGCGGCGATCTTAAGACCCTCGGCGCGCCACACATTGCCCGCATCGGCCTGGACTTGTCCGGCGATGATCTGCATCAAGGTGGACTTTCCCGCCCCGTTGCGCCCCACCAGGCAGACGCGCTCATGGTCATTGATGACCAGTTCGACATCGTCGAGCAAGGGCTGGCTCCCATAGCTGAGGGAGACATTATTTAGACGAATGAGCAATCCAATGACCTCTGCCTACTTCAATCGTGATGAAGGATCGGGGTACGAACGACATCATAATTGTTTGGCGAGCAGCAAGGCATCCTCTCTGCCCCGTTCGGCTGGGTAGTAATTATTGCGGGTTCCGATCTCATTAAAGCCCAATTTGTCGTACAAACGGCGCGCGGACTCATTGGACGGTCGCACCTCGAGAAACATGGTCTCCGCCTGAAGCTGCCGGGCGATGATCATCATCTTATCCATCAGAATGCGGCCATAGCCCGCGCCGCGCCGCGCCGGACTGACGCAGATATTGAGAATGTGCGCCTCGCGGGCGCCCACCGACATCACCACATAGGCGACGATCTTCTCGTTTCTTTCCAGAACATAACAACAATAGCCGGCGCGAATGCAGTCGCGAAATATACCCGCTGTCCAGGGAAAGCCATAGGCCCGTATCTCGATCTCCATGACGCCGGCGACGTCTACGTCCGTCATGCGACGCGTGACAAGGATCTCCTGCTCCTCCCGCTTGCCGTCGACATGATCCGCCGCCCTGCTCATAAGGATGAGAACGTCTCTTTGGCGAACAGCAGGTCCTGCCACGCCTTGCGTTTTTCCTGAGGAGAGCGCAGCAGGTACGCCGGATGATAAGTGACGACGATCGGAATATCGGTGTCGTCATAGTAAAAGCGCTTGCCGCGCATGGTCCCCACCGGACGGTCACTCTTCAATAGATTTTGCGCGGCGACACGGCCCACCGCCAGGATGATCTTGGGCTTGATCAGGGCGATCTGTCTCGCCAGATACGGGGCGCAACTTTGCGCCTCTTCCGGCGCGGGTTCCCGGTTGCCGGGCGGCCGGCATTTGACGATGTTGGTGATATAAACCTGTTCGCGTTTGAGACCGATGGCCAGCAGCATGTTGTTGAGTAATTTTCCGGCGCGGCCGACAAAGGGTTCACCCTGCCGGTCTTCATCGGCGCCGGGCGCCTCGCCGATGACCAGCCACCGCGCGGCCCGATCGCCCACTCCGAATACCGCCTGAGTGCGTTGTTTGTGAAGCTCGCAGCCAGTACAGGCCACTACCCGCGCGCGCAGCGCCTCCCAATCCAGTACGGCGATGTCAGACTCGGGCATGCCGGAGGAAGGCGCGCCCCGGGACGGCTCACCCGGCGGCGCACCCGCACTCCTTTCCCCGCGGCCCACCCAGACATCGATACCCATCGCGTCCAGATAAGCCAAGCGCTTTTCCTCTCCACTCGTCACTAGTCACTCGCCACTTATATCTGCGGATGCGCGCGCTGCTCAGGCGCGGTCATCTTGTTCAAGGCATGGATATAGGCCTTGGCCGAGGCCACCACGATGTCGGTATCCGCCCCCTGGCCGTTGACGATGCGCCCGCCCTTTTCCACCCGCACCGTCACCTCGCCTTGCGAATCGGTGCCGCTGGTGATGGCATTCACCGAATACAATTGCAGATGGGTGTCGCTGCGCACGATGGATTCGATGGCCTTGAAGGCGGCATCCACCGGCCCGTCTCCCTTTGCCACGGCCTGCTTCTCTTGGCCGTCCACCATCAAGGTCACCGAGGCTTGGGGCATCTTGCCGGTCTCGGAACTGGCCTGCAAATAACTGAGCTTAATGCGTTCGTGCGTCGCCTCGAGATTGGCATCCGTCACCAGGGCCTGCAAGTCCTCGTCGTAGATCTCATGCTTCTTGTCCGCCAAGTCCTTGAAGCGGGCGAAGGCACCGTTGAGTTCTTCCTCGGACGGAAACTCGATACCGATCTCTTTCAAGCGGGTACGGAAGGCATTGCGCCCCGAATGCTTGCCCAACACCATGCGGTTGGCGGTCCAACCCACGTCCTGGGCTCGCATGATCTCGTAAGTCTCGCGGCTCTTGAGCACGCCGTCCTGATGGATGCCGGATTCGTGGGCGAAGGCGTTGGCGCCGACGATGGCCTTGTTGGGCTGCACCGTGAAGCCGGTGATACCCGCCACCAAGCGGCTGCACGGCACGATCTGGGTGGTATCCAAATGCGCCACACTGCAGTCGAACACATCTGGCCGGGTACGCACTGTCATGACGACCTCTTCCAAGGCGGCATTGCCGGCCCGTTCGCCCAGGCCGTTGATAGTGCACTCCACCTGCCGCGCACCGTTGACCACCGCCGCCAGGGAGTTGGCCACCGCCAATCCGAGATCGTTGTGGCAATGCACCGAGAACACCGCCTTGTCCGAATTGGGCACCCGCTCGATCAACTGGTGGATCAAGGCGCCGAACTGCTCCGGTATGGCATAGCCCACGGTATCGGGGATGTTGACGGTGGTGGCGCCGGCGGCGATTACCGCCTCCAACACCCGGCACAGGAAATCGATCTCGGAGCGCCCGGCGTCTTCCGGCGAGAATTCCACGTTGTCCGTGTACTGGCGGGCGCGCTTCACCGCCCTCACCGCCTGTTCCAGGACCTGGTCGGGTGTCATGCGCAGCTTCATCTGCATGTGGATGGGCGAGGTGGCGATGAAGGTATGAATGCGCGCCGAGCGGGCGCCCTTCAAGGCCTCGGCGGCGCGATCGATGTCCTTGTCCACGGCGCGGGCCAGGCCGCATACCGTGCTGTCGGTGATGGCGTCGGCCACCGCCTTCACCGCCTCGAAGTCGCCGGGGCTGGCGATGGGGAAGCCCGCCTCGATGATGTCCACCCCCATGCGCTCCAGGGCCTTGGCCAGCCGGATCTTTTCATCCTTGGTCATGGACGCGCCGGGGCTTTGCTCGCCGTCACGCAAGGTGGTGTCGAATATAAATAACTTGTCACTCATGGTTCTGCTCCCTATGGCTGGGATCATGTTACCGAAGCCTTATACTCCCAGCAATGCACGGCACTGGAACAGTGCTTGCGGGCCGGTGTGGCGGCTCGGGGACTAAAACAACAAAAATTGGATAAAAAGAGATTGTCTGCCCTAGCAGGGCAGCAGCAGGAGGGACAGCAGAGAGGTCGGCAAATCGTGACGTGTCACGGTAAAATCCAATTAAAACAGACTTTGATTATTCATCAGCGGCGCCCCGGCGTCAAGCCTGGCTGGGAATTATTCCAGTCCATCCGCCTCATGAATATCAATGGGGGCGGAGGCGGTCTCAACCCGGCGCTTGTATATATAGATGCGAAATCACGCGCCTATTGGGATTCCGGCGGAGGACGCTGGCGGCGACGCGCCATAAGTTGCCTGCGTTTGCGAATGAATGCCACGCTATTGACGGGGCCGGACAGGGCGTAACCGAAGAACAGCGCAAACAAGACCTGGGGCGGATCGATGGATATGAAGGCGAAG
>CAZOTG010000285.1:0-3583 GCA_964582585.1 uncultured Chromatiaceae bacterium
ATATTAGTCCCCCGACGGCCGAAAACTCCATAGAATATCCCGCAATGCGGCAACCACGGAGATGGAGACCATGGAACACGATGACAGCCAACATGAACGGCGGTTTTTTTCCCGCGTACCGTTTACCGGCAAGGTGGCCGTGGTAGGCGATCATGCGCACTGGATCGCCGACCTGATCGATATCTCCATGAAGGGCGTGTTGGTGACCCGTCCCGCCGAGTGGCACGATCAAACGGGCGACAATTTTCAGTTGAAAATCGACTTGGGCGAAAACAGGGTGGTCATTACCATGGATGCGTCTCTGGTCCATTCCAGCGATGAATGCCTGGGCTTTTGCTGCGAACATATCGACCTGGACAGCATGACCCACCTGCGCCGCCTGCTGGAACTCAATCTCGGCGACGAAGAACGCATCAACCACGAGCTGTCCGCTCTGATCTTCATGCACAACAACAATCATTCCGGCGGACGCTGAACCGCTTACAAGGCCTCGATCGCGTCGCTTAGCCGCCGAACCCCTACTACCTCGATATCCGCCAGGGCCTGTTTGGGCATATTGGCCCTGGGCACGATGGCGCGTTTGTAACCATGCTTGGCCGCCTCGCGCAAACGATCCAATCCACCTTGCACCGGCCGGATCTCGCCGGCCAGGCCGACCTCGCCGAACACCACCAAGTCGCTGGCCAAGGGCCGATCACGCAGGCTGGACAGCGCCGCCAACAACACCGCCAGATCGGCCCCGGTCTCGGTGATGCGCACCCCGCCTACCACGTTGATGAACACGTCTTGGTCGTACATGGCGATCCCGGCATGACGCTGCAACACCGCCAGCAACATGGACAGACGGTTTTGATCCAGGCCCACCGTCACCCGCCGCGGGTTGGAGATATGGCTCTCCGCCACCAGGGTCTGCACCTCCACCAGCAACGGCCGCGTGCCCTCGCGCGTCACCATGATCACGCTGCCCGACACCGGCTGGTCGTGACGGGAAAGGAAGATCGCCGAGGGATTGCTCACCTCTTTGAGGCCCTTGTCGCCCATGGCGAACACCCCCAGTTCGTTGACGGCGCCGAAGCGGTTCTTAATGGCGCGCACCACGCGAAAGGGCGTGCTGGCATCGCCTTCAAAATACAAGACCGTGTCCACCATATGTTCCAGCACCCGCGGTCCTGCCAGGGTGCCCTCCTTGGTGACATGCCCCACCAAAAATAATGCGGTTCCGGTCTGCTTGGCGTAACGCACCAACTGCGCGGCGCTCTCCCTCACCTGGGCCACGCTGCCCGGCGCCGATTGCAGGAATTCGGTGAACAGGGTCTGGATGGAATCGATCACCATTACCCGCGGCCGTTGCTGCGCCGCCTGCACCAGGATGGGTTCCACCTGGGTATCGGCGAGCAATAATAGTTTATCCGCTGACAAACCCATGCGCCGCGCCCGCAGGCTCACCTGCTGCAAGGATTCCTCGCCGGTGACATATACCGCCGGCAGCGATGCACTGAGACTGGCCAAGGTCTGCAACAATAAGGTGGACTTGCCCACGCCGGGATCGCCGCCAATCAACACCACCGACCCCAACACCAGACCGCCGCCCAACACTCGATCCAATTCGCTCAAGCCGGTGGGCACGCGGATATCGGGGCTGGGCTCCACCTCCGCCAGGGCCCTCACCACATTTTCGCCCGTCGCCACACCGGCATAACCGCTCAGCTGCAGGGCACGACCGCGGGGCGCAGCCACCACTACCCCCTCCACCAGGGTGTTCCATGCCCCGCAATCCGGACACTGCCCCACCCACTTGGGTGCCTCCGCCCCGCACTCGCTGCAACGATAAACCGTCTTCGCCTTGGCCATCAGCCGTCCCTTGAAATGGCAAATTAAAATTCGGAATCGATGCCCCGACCCCGTACCACAGTATGCCTCAATCAAATGAAAAATAGGGGTCGATACCCCATCCGGGTGCCCGCAAACTCAGGGCCGCCTCAGGTTTGAGTTATTCAGGCCCTGCCTTCGCCAGATTGCGTTCGAAGGCCTCGGCGGCCTCGTCGCTGATGGAGCGACCCTCGCCACTGGACAGGGCGGCGTGAAGCTTATGGACTACCTTGGCATAGTCCTCCGGCTCGAGCCCTTTGAACGAACCTTCTCGAGAGACGGCTATCACATGCTTCACGACCTCGTCGTCGCCACATAATTCCAGCAGGATCGGTTCGTAGCGCCACAATATACCGGCGTGACCTTCCACGTGGTCGATATGGTCGAAGATATCTTTGGCTACGCGGAACTCGCGGCGATTGCCGTTGAGCATATAGGTAAAGGCGCCAACCACCGATGCGGGAACCATGAATATCCACGAGAATTTCGTGAAGGTCTCATAATCGGTCTTACCTGCCTTCCAGGCATAATAGGCCAGGCCGAATCCCAGTCCATAGACTATCCCTGCCACCACCACGCCCACCAATTTGGCAGCATGCTTTAATGGCGTAACCCGCTTCTTATAGTCCAGGCGTTGTAAATCGAAGGTGTCTTCCACTTGGCGCAGGATGTGCTTTCTTATCTGCCGCTGGCTCTTGCCCTTCATCGTCATGCTGCATTTTCCAATTCTGCAATCTGCTTTTGTTTGAGCAACTCGGAACACATCTTCGCCGCCAGCCTGTCCCAAACAGCGCTGCAATCAATCATTATTCGTGACGGTTGTCAGTTCGGCTGATCGGTGGTCAATTGCGGGAAGGTATCGGCATACTTCTTGATCCATTCCGCCGCTGCTTGCTCGCTGGTGAGCTGGCGATGTTCCTCTTCCAGGACCTGGTTTTTATATTGTTCGATATGACAAATCTGCTCGACCATCCGGGTACGGAAGGCCTCTGCCGTATCCAGGAACGCCACACCCACTTCATAGGCGTCGCGCTGCTTGTGGCACCACACCACCTGGCCGCTGACCTGCACGAATTCGCCCAACAAGGGGATGCGGATGGTGATCAGCACCCCTGTCGTCAGTTTATCCTTGGAGCGGAAGGACAAACCGCCGACACTGACATTATTGAGGTATTCATTACGATGTCCGGGATGATCTGAGATTTTGACCTCGAGGGGGATGCTGGACGGATGTCGAATGTACTCGCGCATAGACTACTTCCCTTGCTACGCTCGGAACGAGCCGGCAACCTATTATAGCCGTCGCAACGTGCTTTACCAAACCGCCTTGAATTTAATCGCCCGTCATTGCCGCAACTTGTAACCGCTCTTCAGCATCGCCAGGGTCACCGCCGCCAAGACCGCCAAGGCCGTACCGATCACCCCTAGACTCAATGCCGGCGCTACGTCGGAAACGCCGAAGAAGCCGTAACGAAAGCCGTCTATCATGTAAAAGAAGGGGTTGAAATGGGAAAGGCTCTGCCAAAACGACGGCAGGGAATGGATGGAATAAAACACACCGCTCAAAAAGGAAAAGGGCAGTATTACAAAATTCTGAAAACCGGCGAGTTGATCGAATTTGTCCGCCCATATGCCGGCGATGATCCCCAGGCTGCCCAAGACCGCGCTGCTCATCAAGGCGAATGCCAATAACACTGCGATACTGTGAATCGGC
>CAZOTG010000286.1:0-3576 GCA_964582585.1 uncultured Chromatiaceae bacterium
GGATCCGATTCTCGGTCCCGAGATGAAATCCACCGGTGAGGTGATGGGCGTGGGTGCGACCTTCGCCGAGGCCTTCGCCAAGGCGCAGTTGGCGGCGGGCGTGGTGCTGCCGCGCAGCGGCAAGGCCTTCGTCAGCGTGCGCGATGCCGATAAGCCGCGGGTGGCGGCCATGACGCGGCGCCTGGTGGAACGGGGTTTCGAGATCTACGCCACGCGCGGCACCGCCGCGGTGCTGGAGGAGGCCGGGGTGCCGTGCCAACGCATCAACAAGGTGACGGAAGGCCGGCCCAATGTGGTGGATATGACCAAGAATGACGAGGTCAATCTGATCATCAATACCGCGGAAGGCAAACAGGCTATCAAGGACTCTTATGCGATCCGGCGCGAGGCGCTGCAGCATAAGGTGAGCTACACTACCACTATGGCCGGCGCGGAAGCCACCAGCTTGGCCTTGCAATATTTGGAGGGTGAAGAGGTCCGATCGCTGCAACAGTTACATAAGGAAATAGCGTAATGAGCAAAGTACCTCTCACGGCAGCGGGGGCGCAAAAATTGCGTGAGGAATTACAGCGGATGAAGTCGGTGGAGCGGCCACGCATCATCAATGCCATCGCCGAGGCGCGCGCCCATGGCGATCTGAAGGAAAACGCCGAGTATCACGCCGCCAAGGAACAACAATCCTTCATCGAAGGCCGTATCAACGAGATCGAAACGCAATTGGCCGGCGCCCAGATCATAGACGTCACGACATTGAATGCCGGCGGCAGGGTGGTGTTCGGCAGCACCGTGGATTTGGTGGACGAGGAAAGCGGCGACGAAGTGACCTATCAGATCGTCGGCGACCTGGAGGCGGACATCAAGCAGGGGAAGATTTCCGTGAGTTCGCCCATCGCCCGCGCCTTGATCGGCAGGGAAGAGGGCGATGTGGCCGTAGTCAAGGCTCCCGCCGGTGACCGTCATTACGAAGTGGTGGCGGTGCGATATATATAGTTTCGGGTTTAGAGTTTCGAGTTTAGGGTTGAACAGAACAAGGCTCGAGCTATAAATATGCGGCATATCGATATCGGTGAGCGCATCATTTTGACCTTGTGGGTCGGTGGTCTGTGGGCCATTGGTTTTCTTGCGGTGCCGGTGTTGTTCCATTCCCTGGACGATCGCACCCTGGCGGGTGAACTGGCGGCGCCCATGTTCACTATCATCAACGGTTTTGGGTTAGTGTGCGGCGGCCTGTTGCTGCTGTTCTCCGCCTTGTCGCAAGGACGGGGCTGGGTTCGTTCCTGGCGCACGGCGGTGATCGCGGTGATGATGGCGGTGGCTGCGATCATCCTGTTCGTGATCCAGCCGCAGATGGCGGCGCTCAAGGCCCAGGTCGCGGCGGCGGGCGGGGAGCTGGGGCCGCAGTTTGGACGCCTGCACGGCATTTCCTCGGTACTGTATCTGCTGGCCAGCGTGTTGGGTTTGCTGCTGGTGGGGGCCAGCGCGCGGCGGGATCGGCCTTAAGGCTTTCACTGCCAAGGCGGTTAAAGCTGTTAAGGCAAGACCACCCGCGGCTTGTCCGGATTACGGCGGTAGAGCAGGGCGATGTTGCCCACGCGCTGTACCAGTTGGGCGCTGCTTTCCGCGCACAGCTGCTCGATGAGGGCGTCGCGCGCCTCCCGTTCGCCGGCGGTGATGCGCACCTTGAGCAGTTCATGGCGGGTCAGGGAGAGGTCCAGTTCGTTGCGCACCGCGGCGGTGAAGCCCTGGGCGCCGATCATCACCACCGGCTTGAGCTTGTGGCCGAGGCCGCGCAGGTGGCGTTTCTGTTTTTCTGTGAGTGTCGACATTCTGGGAATTGCCGTGTCCGATTCGCAAAGGCCGGGGAGTATATCATCGTCATCCGCTCGCTTCAGTGTGGCGGGCAGTCCCTTTAACGGGGTGAAGTTGGGATTGGTGATACTCCTGCTGGGAGGCATTCCCCTGTGGTGGGCGGTGGACAGCCTGCTGAGTTCGCCCCTCGCGCAATTGGCGGTGGCGGGTGGCTATGGTTTGGCGGGCATGGCCTGGGTGATGATCCGCACCCGGCGCATTTTGCGGGAGAGACCGCCTGGCGATCTTGATGCTGTGCGCGATGGTGAATCGGGCGGCCTCTCACCCTCATCCGGCCCCTTAGGGCCACCTTCTCCCAAAGGGAGAAGGAAAGTCGGTGCGACCTCCGGCCGCAGTCTATCGAGTCTGGGCGATGGCACGGAGTAAGAGCAGCGGCCGCTGGCTGCGGCGCCATTTTGACGATGCCTATGTGCGCAAGGCGCAGCAGGCGGGGTACCGCTCGCGCGCGGTCTTTAAGTTGTTAGAAATCAACGATCGCGACCATATTCTTCGACCCGGTATGACCATCATCGACCTGGGCGCGGCGCCCGGCGGCTGGTCACAGGCGGCGGCCAAGATCGCGGGAGAACGTGGCAGGGTCATTGCATTGGATATCCTGCCCATGGAACCCTTGCCGGGGGTGTGGATTCTGCAGGGGGATTTTCGCGAAGAGGCGGTGGTGGCGGAGTTGTTGAAAATTCTGGGCGAGCAGCGGGTTGACCTTGTAATCTCAGACATGGCGCCCAATATTTCAGGTATGAAGGCCGTGGACCAGCCGCGTGCCATGTATTTGGCGGAATTGGCCCTGGATTTGGCGAGGAAGGTATTATCCCCCGGTGGGACCCTGTTGGTGAAGGCGTTCCAAGGGGAGGGGATCGATGAGTTTAGGCGGGAGTTGCAGCGTTCCTTTCGGACCGTGATCACCCGCAAACCTAAAGCATCGCGCCCCGCGAGCCGAGAAGTTTATATGCTAGCCAAAAACTATGTTTTGTAATAAGGTCTAATTTCATGATCTTGCCGATCGCGGCCACGGGGGATGTGGGGGCTAAGACGGCGTTATATAAGAGGTATCGACCTTGAGCGATATGGCGAAAAATCTCATTCTGTGGGTGGTGATCGCAATTGTATTAATGTCCGTCTTCAATAGCTTCGGTCCGCCGCAGATCGCGGCCAAGCAAGAGGCCTATTCCGATTTCATACAGGACGTGCGGCAAGGCAAGGTCACCGAGGTCACCATTGAGGGCCGGACCATTCAGGGCAAGCGCCTGGGCGGTGACGACTTCGTCACTTACAGTCCCGGCGACCCCGGCCTGGTGAACGAGCTGCTCAACAAAGGCGTGCAGATCAAGGCCCGGCCGCAGCAGCAGCAGAGCCTGCTGATGCAGATGTTCATCTCCTGGTTCCCCATGCTGTTGCTCATCGCGGTGTGGATTTTCTTCATGCGCCAGATGCAGGGTGGCGGCGGTGGCCGTGGTGCCATGTCTTTCGGCCGTAGCAAGGCGCGCATGATGGGTGAGGATCAGGTAAAGGTGACCTTCGCCGATGTGGCCGGTGTGGAAGAGGCCAAGGAGGAAGTGGGCGAGTTGGTGGAATTCCTCCGCGACCCCAGCAAGTTCCAGAAATTGGGCGGAAAGATTCCCCGCGGCGTGCTGATGGTGGGATCGCCGGGTACTGGTAAGACCCTGCTGGCCAAGGCCATCGCCGGCGAGGCCAAGGTGCCGTTCTTCT
>CAZOTG010000287.1:0-3575 GCA_964582585.1 uncultured Chromatiaceae bacterium
CGTACGAGATTGCGTTGCGCGTTTTTATCCGATATTTCGCGGGCCTGCGACAGCACCCGTTGCACGGAATCCAGCAATTTCTGATCGTCGAAGGGCTTGGTCACAAAATCGCGGGCGCCGCTTTTCATGGCCTGAACCGCCATGTCCACTTCGCCGTGGCCGGTGATAAAGATGATGGGCAGGCGAAATCCGTCTTTCAGAAGCCGGTGTTGCAACTCAAGGCCGCTCATGTCGCGCAGCCGGACGTCCAGCAGCAGACATCCGCCATCATCGGCTTTTTCGCTATCCTGCAGAAAGGCCTGCGCGGAGTCGTAGGTCCTTACGCCGATTCCTACTGATTCTATCAGCCATTGGAGGGAATCCCGGACAGCGGCATCGTCGTCGACGATATGGACCGTAGCCTCATGAGACATGGGAAATTGTATCCTCAACGGGTAGGACAAAGTAAAAACTCATGCCGCCGTATTCATTCCGGTGTGCGGACAACTCGCCGCCATGCGCCAGAATGATGCGATGGCTCAAGGACAGCCCCATGCCCAAGCCGCTGGCCTTGGTAGTGAAGAACGGCTGGAACAAATGGTCGACCGAGTCGGCTCGAAGACCGTGACCGTTGTCCGCAACGGTGATTTTTATCTGGTTGCTTTGCGGGGAAGAGACGGATACCGATACGAATTTCTCGCCGCCGGCGATTTCAAGGGTCGCTTCAATGGCATTGCGCACCAGGTTTACGATGACCTGTTGTATCTGGAGGGGGTCTATGAAGACCTGCGGTATGACGCCGCTGATGTGGAGATCCACCTCCACGCCGTGTTTTTCGGAATCCAATTCCGAGAGTCTCATAGCTTCCCAAACCAAGGTATCGATGTCGACCCAGTTCCGCTGCAGGTCCTCCTTTTTGGCGAAGCGCCTGAATCGCGCGATGATGTCGCTGGCCCTCGCCGCTTCCCGTGAAATCCGCTGCAGGGCGTCGATCAGATCTTTATTGTCGGCCGTATTGCCCTGGATGCGCAGGATGCCGCCCTGGGCGTAATTATTGATGGCAGCCAGGGGTTGGCTGAGTTCATGTCCCAACCCCGAAGTCATCTCGCCGATCGTGCTGAGTCTCGAGACGTGGGACAGCTCGGCCTGTAATTGGCGAATCCGTTCCTCGGAGCGGGAGTGTTCGCGTATTTCCGTTTTAAGGCGAAGGGCGGTTTCTTCCAGTTCGGCGGTGCGCGTCTTGACGCGCTCCTCCAGTTCGTCGCGTGAGCGCCGTAGATCCTCTTCGAGTCGTTTGCGTCCGCTGATATCGCGAACCGCCGCAATGACAAAGATATCATCGTCGACGTAGAAAGGGCTGAGGTAGATTTCGACCGGGAATTCCCGCCCGGTTTTATGCTGCGCATAAAATCCGGAACAATCGCCCATCGGCCGCACATAGGGATATTTTACATATTCGACAACATGGGAAGAGTGCGCCGTCCGAAAACGGTCAGGCATCAATTTGTCCAGGGATGCACCCAGCACTTCGTCGGGAGAGTAGCCGAAGAGAGAGTGAAACTGGGCATTGACGTACGCGATGTTGCCGGCGACGTCGGTGATCAGCAGGGCGTCCGGGACCGCTTCCAGAATTTCAAAATCGTGCAGTTCAGAATGCAAATTGGTCATTTTTCCGAGATACTACAAAACCGTTGCTGCAGCCGGCGAGCTCACGCGCCGATCTTCCGGGACGATCTTTCCAAGGATCTTCCCGTGGTCAATGTTGCCATTGCCTCAATCAATGCGGCGGCTATCTCCGTCACCCTGCGTGCCACCATGGCGACGGCGTTCCGGTGCTCATTGCTGGTCATTCAATAACTCATGGAGCGGAATATCGTCTTCGAACAGCAAACCCATTCCGTCGCTCTTTTTATGCACAACCAACGCCTGAGCCGTTATCGGCTCGGCCATATTGGATGAAGCGTCTATTGCCACCTTCACGTAGTTGCCTTTGTAGATGCGGGCGTCGGCCGTCCTGACGAACAGTCCGCCGGCGCTGACATTTACGATGCGGCAGGGAAATGAATATCCCTGGGGGTGGTGGAGCAATCCGTTGCGAACCACCTGCCTGCGCGGATGATAGCGGCGTTCCATATTGAATTCCCTTTCAACATCTAAAGGCCGTTAAATAGTGACGGTGCGGACTTCATGCGATCCGCCCTTAGTCTTGCGCCGAACCCTTTTTCAACTCGCGCTCGGCCTCAAGCCAGTCGTCGAGTTCGCCGTCGGGCGCAAACCCGCGTCGCTCGGCGCGGTAATAGGCAGCCACCGCAATGTACTCGGGGGATGGGGGCGAGTCGCTAGAAGCAGCGTCGGTTGGTGTGCCTTGTCTTTTGCTTGGCTTCTTGGCAGGGGTTTTCACTTTGTTCTCCTCATTCATAACAACGGCCGCTGTTCACACAGGAACGCCATCAGCCCCTGCCGGATCGATCGACCGGCAGGGCATCGGATACCAACCTACTGAATTAAAGAGAAAAAATTAGGCTGCGTCTATTCGTATCGCCACGTACGTAGTAATACGTATATATATATAAGAGTGTTTAGGACGAAGGGACGTCGTCGCCGACGGGTGGTTTGGAGGAGATTCCGGCGGCCCGGGCGATCGCCGCCAATTCGATTACGTTCTGGGCGCCTGTCTTCTGCATGATGTGCATGCGGTGCAATTCCACGGTACGGTGGCTGATGCCGAGGCGGTGGCCGATATCCTTGTTGCTGCTGCCGGTGATCAACAGCTGTAACACCTCGCGTTCCCGCCGGGTGAGCGTGGCGCAGCGCATTCGGGCCTGCTCGAGAACGGCGGCTTCGTGCCGGGACTCCGCATCTCGTTGCAAGGCGCTGCGTACGTGCGCCAGAAGGGTCTTGCCCTTGGTGGGCTTCTCCAGGAAATCGAAAGCGCCTTTCTTTAGGGCGCGCACGGTCGTCGGCACGGTAGCATGAGCCGTAAGAAAGATGATCGGCCGGTTATCCTTGCGCTCGGCCAGCACTGATTGCAATCCAAGACCACCCATACCGGGCATTTGCATATCGAGCACCAGGCAGCCGGGTTGGCGGGGGTCGTAGGCCGCCAGGAATGCCTCGGCATCCGGGTAGGCCTCGACGGCGTAACCCGCCGCCTTGAGCAGGGCGGTGAGCGAATCCCGCACCGCCGGATCATCGTCCACGATAAATACGATGCTACTGTCGTTCATGATGCGAAGGGTATGGTCAGATGGAACGTGGCGCCAGGACCTTCGTCCGGATCAATCCAAAGTTGCCCGCCGTTCATCTCGACCAGCGAGCGGCTGATGGCAAGCCCCATGCCGATGCCGCCGGTCTTGGTAGTGAAGAAGGGTTCGAACAGGCGCTGGATGTCAGCGTGCTTGATGCCCGGGCCGTTATCCTGGATTGTTACTTGGGCGACGTTTTTCTCTCTTATTGTACGCACGGTCACGGTAATGGCCGGCTGCGGAACATTGGCAAGCTGCATTGCCTCGATGCCGTTATGCAGCAGATTGAGAAGCGCCTTGCGAACGTGGGTGCGGTTGGCCCGAACCAAAGGAAGCTGCTCCTCCAGGTGG
>CAZOTG010000288.1:0-3569 GCA_964582585.1 uncultured Chromatiaceae bacterium
CCAGGCCCTGGCCATGAACCGCGGCCAGCGCTATCGCATCAATTTCGCCGCCACCAGCTACGCAATCACCGATGCCGCCGGCACCACCCCCGTGCCCCATCCCGTGAGCGGCGCCAACTCGGTTGCCCTCAATGCCGGAACGACGCTGACCACCACCGATGGTTTTCTGGTCTTTGATAGCAACGGTACGCCCTATACCACCGCGACCACGCCGGGGACGCCGCTGGCCGCAGATGCGGTCATCACCCTCAGCGCCGATGGCGCAACCAGTACGGTGCGCGTTTCCCCCGAAACCGGGCGGGTAATCAGGCAATGAGCATGCACTCCGTCTCCTTTCAGGCACGTGAGATCAGTCCGCAAAGCGGCTATAGCCTGATCGAACTGGTGATCTTCATCGTGATCATGGGCATCATCGGCACGGCGCTGTTCAGCGGTTTCAACGCGGCCTTGTTGGGCTCATCGACCCCCGAACTCGGCGCCGAGCCCATGCAGCTTGCCCAGCAACGCATGGAATTGATCCTGGCGCAAAAGCGCGCGCTGGGATTCGCGGGATTCACCGCCACGACCTTCGATCCCTGCACCTCGACGCCGCCCTCCACCCAGCCCGTATGCACCGCCATCCCAGCCGGTTATACCGTAAACGCTACGCCGCCCGTGGATTGGGGCGGCGACCCCAATTACAAAACGATCACCGTCTCGGTCACCGGCCCGGGCCAGGCCACTCTCACTGCTCTGGTGGCGAACTACTGATATGAATGCGCCGCCTCGTCCAAAATATTTTCCGGGCCCCAGGCCCTCGCTGGGCTCAATCTCCGACGTGCGCACAACGCACGCTACATACAGACGCTTCAATAGTCATTGGCCCGCTGCTAAATATATGAGCGGTGTCACCTTGCTCGAGATGGTACTGGTGCTGGTGATCCTCGGCATCATCGCGGCCCTCGGCAGCTCTTTCTTGAGCGGCGGCCTCAATGCCTATTTTACGGAGCGGGATATCAGCAATGCCGCCTGGCAGGGCCGCCTGGCGCTGGAACGCATCACCCGCGACCTGCGTACCGTGCGCAGCGCCACGGCGGGGGACCTCACCATCACGCCGGCCAATCAGATCAGCTTCATCAACACCGCGGGCACCAATGTCAGCTACAGCCTCAGCGGCAGCACGCTGATGCGCAACGGCCAACCATTGGCCGATGGCATCACCGCCCTCAGCTTCACTTACCTCGCCAACGACGGCAAGACTGCTGTCACTTCCGACGCCACCGCGGTCTATTACATCGGCGTGGCGTTCACCGTCACCCAGGGAGGCGCCAACCAAACCTGGCGCGGCCTGATCCATCCGCGGAGCATCTCATGAACTTACACCATGCACAGCGCGGTTCGTTGATGATCATCGCCGTGGTGATGATCGTGGTGGTGGGATTCTTGAGCTCGGTAGCGGCCTTCCTCTCCGTGAGTCAGCTCAGAGCAAGCACGGATAACAACGGCAGCGTCGAGGCGCTGTATCTGGCGGATTCGGGTCTGGAGCGCGGTATTCGCCAGTGGTTGCAGAATCCCGGCACCTATGTCAGCGAGGGCCCCGTTACTTTGGGCAATGGCACGTTTACTATCACTGTAAGCACCACCGACGCGACGGGCGCCCCCCTGCCGGCCAATCAGCGCCGCATCGTCAGCCTGGGACAGGTGGCCGCCGCGGCCGGTACGGCAGAGCGCTCTACGGAAGCCATCGTGCAACTGGGCGGCGGCGGATTCACCGAACCCTTTCCCGACATCAACAACTGGCTCACCGCGGGACCCAGCGGCGACAGATTCTATCTTGGATGCTCGCTGAGCGGTTCTAACATCCGATCACCCTATACCCAAGGCAGCGTTTTTGTTGACCTGACCGATAATGCCCCGGGCTCCACCGGTGGCGCCTTTCGCGCGGAGGGGTTCGCCGGCAGTAACAGGGAACGGCTAGGCGGCTATCGTGAGCGCAGCCTGTCGACCCCCATGGCCGCGGGCGACAACATCACCTTGGATTTCTGGTACAAGAAAATCAGGGGTAGCCCGACCCCCAGTAACATGATGATGGCCATCGACCTGGTGGCCACCAATAACACGGTCTACCGCCTCTGGTCCGACTGTGCCACCAATAACATCAATTGGACGGCCGCCTCGGTCGCCTGGACCGTCCCCAACGGCAGGACCATCGACCGCATCCGGCTTTCTTATTACATCCGCAACGGCCGCGGAGGGGGCGGGGGCGGCAGGGGCGGCAGGGGCGGCAGGGGCGGCAGGGGCCGCGGAGGGGGCGGCGGCGGCGGCGGCAGTGTGTCCGCCTCCGCCGAACTCTTCGATCAAATCGTGCTCACCACCCCCGGCAGCGGCACCACCGGCGTCGTCAGTCAGCAAGACGTCGTACCCTAAGCTCATGGCCTATAAAGATATCCTCCCACCCTGCCGATAAGCTCAATGGGGTGAACCAGCGTCTGCTCGCGGGGTGATTTAATCCTTTACACAGCCTGCGGAAAGAGCGCCGCTCCCCATAGGGAAATTGCGCCCATGGCTGATAAGGGGTCATTCAGTGTTTGCAGGACTGTTACGGAAAACGGCGCCGCCCGGCGTCACCGCCATCGGGGTGGATAGGGAAGGGGTCGCCATCGCCCGGCTGGCCCATAGTGCCGGCCGGCGCCCGACTTTCGTCGCCGGGGAGTACTACCCCTTCGGCGACAGGGCGGCGCCCAATACCCTTATGCAAACCATCGCGCAAAAATATCACCTGCAAAACGCCTTCTGCACTTCGGTGCTGGAGGGCGGCGATTACAAGCTGCTGCTTACCGAGGCCCCGGACGTACCGGCCAGCGAACTCCCCGCCGCCATGCGCTGGCGCATCAAGGATCTCATCGAATTCCCCGTCAGCGAAGTCACCTTGGATATTATCCCGGTACCGAACGGATCGGCGGGGCAACAGCATTCCGTCTACGTGGTCACCGCGCGCAATGGGGTGATACAACGGCGGGTCGATCTGCTGAAGAGCGCCAAGGTGAACCTGCAGATCATAGACATCGCCGAAATGGCGCAGCGCAACATCGCCGCGTTGCTGCCTCAGGACCAGAAGGGACTGGCCATGCTGTCGCTGCGTCCCCAATACAGCCTCATCACCCTGACCCGCAACAATGAGCTGTATTTGAGCCGGACCTTGAGTGTCGGCCTGGAGGCCATCGGCGACCAACAGCAGCAAGAATCCGCCTACAACCAGGTGGTCCTCGAGATACAGCGCTCCCTGGATTATTACGAGAGCCATTTTCGGCAGGCCCCCATTCGCCAACTGCTGCTGCTGCCCCTCCCGGACACGGCGCTGGGATTCGTGGAATATCTGCGACAAAACCTGAGTATCGAGGTAGACGTCATCGATCTCAACGACCTGGTGGATCATGAAATCGAGCTGTCCCGTGAGCTGCAATCGAAGATCTTTCTGTCCTTCGGCGCGGCCTTGAGGGAAAGGGCGGCGGCATGAACCAGCAGATCAATCTTTACCAGGCCCATTTCCAGGAGGACGGCTATCGCGAAGGGCGCATGCCTTTTCCGCC
>CAZOTG010000289.1:0-3567 GCA_964582585.1 uncultured Chromatiaceae bacterium
TTGAAGGTAGAGGAAAGGGTAAAACCGATAGAGCGAAGTTAACGATGGCTTTTTGCCTTTAACTTGCCTCTTTTCACTTTGCACTTTTCTCTACTTTTAAAAGGAGACGACCATGTCCATTATCAAAATGACCGATCTGGATCTTGCCGGCAAGCGGGTGTTGATCCGCGCCGATCTCAACGTGCCCGTCAAAGACGGCAAGGTGACCAGCGACGTGCGCATCCGCGCCACCCTGCCTACCATCGAGGCCGCCGTGAAGGCCGGCGCCAAGGTGATGGTGATGTCCCATCTGGGCCGCCCCGAGGAAGGGGTATACAGCGAGGAAAACTCCCTCAAGCCGGTGGCCGAGCATATCGCCAAGCTGCGCGGCCAGCCGGTGCGGCTGGTGAAGGACTATCTCGGTGGCGTCGAGGTCGAGACCGGTGAGGTGGTGGTGTTCGAGAACGTGCGTTTTAATAAGGGCGAGAAGAAGGACAACGAGGAGCTGGCCAGGCAGTATGCGGCGCTGTGCGACGTGTTCGTGATGGATGCCTTCGGCACCGCTCACCGCGCCCAGGCCTCCACCCACGGCGTGGCGAAGTTCGCAACCGTGGCCTGCGCCGGCCCGCTGTTGGCGGGGGAGCTGGATGCCCTGGGCAAGGCGCTGCAAGATCCCAAGCGGCCGCTGGCCGCCATCGTGGCGGGTTCCAAGGTCTCCACCAAGCTCACCATTCTCGATTCCATGGCGGACAAGGTGGACCAGCTCATCGTCGGCGGTGGCATCGCCAACACCTTCATGCTGGCCGCCGGTCTGAAGATCGGGAAGTCGCTGGCCGAGCCGGATCTGGTGGCCGAGGCCAGAAAGATCATGGACAAGATGAAGGCCCGTGGCGCCGAGGTGCCTATCCCGGTGGACGTGGTATGTGGCAAGGAGTTTTCGCCCACTGCCGCGGCGACCACCAAAGACGCGGCGGACGTGACGGACGACGATATGATCTTCGATGTCGGTCCCAAGACCGCCAAGCTGCTTGCCGACAAGCTCAAGACTGCTGGCACCATCGTGTGGAACGGTCCGGTGGGTGTGTTCGAGTTTGATCAATTCGGCGAGGGTACCAAGACCCTGGCCCTGGCCATCGCCGACAGCCTGGCGTTTTCCATCGCCGGCGGCGGCGACACCCTGGCGGCGGTGGACAAATACGGCATCGCCGACAAGGTATCCTATATTTCCACCGGCGGCGGCGCCTTCCTGGAGTTTCTGGAAGGCAAGGAATTGCCCGCCGTGGCGATCCTGCAGGAGCGCGCCAAGGGCTGATGGCGGCCCGCGGACCCCTGTTCCCGTATTAATTAGAGAAAGGAGACAACGGCGAAAGGCGCGATGAATCCCTTTCGGCTGTCGGCAGGCAAGCCGAAGGCTGAACGCCCACCGCTGAACTGTATGCTGCGAAGAACAAAGATAGTGGCGACCCTTGGGCCGGCCACCGATGACCCTCAGGTGCTGGATGGGATCATTCAGGCCGGTGTGGATGTGGTGCGCATCAATTTTTCCCATGGTCATCCCGACGAGCATCGCCAGCGGGTGGAGATGGTGCGCAATCGCGCACAGGCTCATGGCAGGCAGGTGGGGGTGTTGGCGGACTTGCAGGGCCCCAAGATTCGCATCGACCGCTTCAAGGATGGCAAGGTAACGCTGGTGGAAGGCGAGCGTTTCATCCTCGACGCCAACTGTCCTGCTACCGAAGGCAATCAGGAACGGGTGGGCATTGCCTACAAGGATCTACCCAATGACGTCAATCGCGGCGACACCTTGCTGCTGGACGACGGGCGTATCGTGCTATGGGTGGAAAAGGTCGAAGGCGCCGAAATCATCTGCAAGGTGACGGTGGCCGGCGAGCTGTCCAACAACAAGGGCATCAATCGCCAGGGCGGTGGGTTATCGGCGGCGGCGCTGACCGATAAGGATCGCGCCGATATCGTTACCGCGGCGGCCCTCGAGGCTGACTACATCGCCGTGTCGTTTCCGCGCTGCGCGGCGGATATCCACCTTGCCCGGGAATTGTTGCGGGCCGCCGGCGGCCAGGGCGATATCGTCGCCAAGATCGAGCGCGCCGAGGCGGTGCAGGATATCGAGGAGATTCTTGCCAGCACCGATGTGGTGATGATCGCCCGCGGCGATCTGGGGGTGGAAATCGGCGACGCGGAATTACCGGCGGTGCAGAAGCAGATCATCCACCTGGCGCGCGCCATGAACCGGGTGGTGATCACCGCCACCCAGATGATGGAATCCATGATCGAGAACCCCATCCCCACCCGGGCGGAGGTGTTCGACGTGGCCAACGCCGTGCTGGACGGCACCGATGCGGTGATGCTGTCCGCCGAGACCGCGGCGGGGAAGTATCCCGCCAAAGCGGTGGCGGCCATGGACCGGATCTGCCTGGAGGCGGAAAAGCAGGCCGTGGCACGAACTTCCGATCATCGCTTGAATACCCAGTTCGGGCGCATCGATGAGGCCATCGCCATGGCGGCGATGTACACCGCCAATCATCTGGGGGTGAGCGCCATCGCCGCCTTGACGGAGTCCGGCGCCACGCCCCTGTGGATGTCGCGCATCAGCTCCGGCATCCCCATCTACGCCTTGACGCCCCATGTGGCGACGCGTAGAAAGGTAACCCTTTATCGAGGTGTCTATCCACTGAGCTTCAAGATCGACAGTACCCACCATCCCGTCGTCAACAAGGAGGCGGTGGACGAGTTGGTACGGCGCGGCGCGGTGCGCGACGATGATCTGGTAGTCATCACCAAGGGAGATTTGATGGGGGTGCACGGCGGCACCAATGCCATGAAAATCGTGCGGGTAGGCGACATGGTACCCCTCAGCGAATGAGGTTTTCCGGGTAATTCACCCGGGATTTGCTTACTGAATCGGGATTAACAGGTAAAATAGGTCAACTTTCACATATGAGGAGATCGTTATGGCTCTGATATCTTTGCGCCAGCTGCTGGACCATGCCGCGGAACACGGCTATGGGGTACCGGCTTTCAATGTCAACAATCTGGAACAGATGCGCGCCATCATGGAGGCGGCGGCCGAGACCGACAGCCCGGTGATCGTGCAGGCCTCCGCCGGCGCGCGCAAATACGCCGGTGCGCCCTTCCTGCGCCACCTGATCCTGGCCGCCATCGAAGAGTGGCCGGATATCCCCGTGGTCATGCACCAGGACCACGGCGTCAGCCCGGCGGTGTGTCAGCGTTCCATCCAGCTAGGTTTTAGCTCGGTGATGATGGACGGCTCCTTGAAGGAGGACGGCAAGACCCCGGCTTCTTATGACTACAATGTGGAAGTGACCCGCAAGACGGTGGAAATGGCCCATGCCTGCGGCGTGTCCGTGGAAGGCGAATTGGGTTGCCTGGGTTCCCTGGAGACCGGTATGGCCGGTGAGGAAGACGGCATCGGCGCCGAAGGCACCCTGGACCACAGCCAACTGCTCACCGACCCGGAAGAGGCCGCCGACTTCGTGAAGAAGACCAAGGTCGACGCCCTGGCCATCGCCATCGGCACCAGCCACGGCGCCTACAAGTTTACCCGTCCGC
>CAZOTG010000290.1:0-3565 GCA_964582585.1 uncultured Chromatiaceae bacterium
GTCTCCTGCATTGAATCCCGCCGCCTTGAGCAAGGCGCGGGAGCGGGCGGGATCGTAGGGATATTGGGGAATGGCGGGATTGCCGGCCCAGTGATCCGGCGGCAGCAAGGCGCTGGCGGGGCGTGCGGCGCCGCCCAGCACATAGCGAATGATGTCGTCGCGATCCAGGGCGTAGGCGATGGCCAGGCGCACCGCATGCCGCCCCACCACCGGGTCCTGCATATTGAATCCCAGATAGGTGAAATTGGAACCTTTGCCTCGCAGCACTTTCAACTCGGGGCGCTGTTCGGCATAGCGGATCAGCTCCGGCGGCAGATCGTTCTGTACCATGTCCAGTTCGCCGCGCTGCAGCTTGAGGATGCGCACCGTGGGGTCCCGCACCTTTACGAACTCCAACAACTGGCCATCGCGCATTCGCTTGAGCTGCAGGCGTCCCGGCTCCGGCCAGGCCACCATCTCAAAGGGACCGCTGCCCAAGGGATGATTGTTGAAGGAACGCCCCGCCGCGATCCCGGCCGCCGGCACGATACCGATCACCAGGCGCCCGGGAAACAGGGGATCGGGCTTGCGTAGGTAAAAATCCACAGTGTCGTCGTCCACCACGGTGATATCACGGATCACGGCCAGGCCGGCGCGATGAGGGGAGGCATTAGCCGGATCGAGGATATAGTCGTAGGTGGCCTTGACATCCTTGGCGGTGAGACGGCTGCCGTCGTGGAATCGCCGCCCCGCCTTGCCCAGGACAAAGCGGTAGTGCTCGGGTGACAGCTGTCGCCAGGCGGCCAGGGAAGCCACCGGCTGGAAAGCGGCGTCGAAGTCCACCAATTGACGATAGAGCAGCCGGTCGATGCGCGACGAGGCGGCGTCGGTAGCGAAGCGGGGATCGAGGGTAACGGGGGCGCTGGCCAGGCCAAAGCGCAGCACCTGATGGGAGGGAGCGCCGCATGCGCTCAACAACATCACCGACAACAAGACAGCGACCATGGCAAACCATCTCACTGTGGCGGATATGGCAAAAGCGCTAAATAGCCCTCCCCTCACCCCCGCCCCTCTCCCGAGGGGAGAGGGGTCATAAGCCCTTCTCCCCTCGGGAGAAGGGTTGGGATGAGGGAGGACAAAATATAAACGAGCGTCCATCATTCAACAGAAAGCTCTTAGAAACTGCACCTTGGCAACAAGATGTTCAATCCTTCCACTCTTTATAAGGATGCTTGACCAGACACACATTGTAATAACGGGGATCATGGGAGACTTCTTTACCTACCCAGGCCGGCCTCTCGAAGGCCTCGTCCTCGCTGTCCAGTTCGATCTCCGCCACCACCAGGCCGGCGTTGTCGCCCTCGAACACGTCCACCTCCCAGGTGTGGCCGGCATGCTCCACATGGTAGCGGGTCTTCTCGATCAACGGGCCCTCGCACAAATGATCCAGTATCTCTTCCGCATCGCCGAGGGGGATGGGGTAATCGTACTCGCGCCGCCATACTCCCAGGGTGGCGCTCTTGATGTTAAGAAATGCCTGATCACCCTGCACCCGCACGCGGATGGAGGCATGTTCACCGCCGCTCATGTAACCCTGGCGCATGGGCGTCGCTCGGTCGGCCTCCTGCCGCCAACCGTCGTCCCGCACCAGAAATTTACGTTCGATCTCGGTTGCCATGCCGTCACACCTTAACCCGCCGATTGTGTATGCTTTTCGAAACTATCATCCCACGAGCGGAGGACGCAATGAAAGCGCCCCATGTGCCGGCAATGCCGGCACGGCTGTTCCTTTACGGTTCGCTACTCACCGGCGACGGCGATCGCAATCTGCACCGGCGCCTCAACCGCCTCATCCGAGGCGCCATTCCCGCCGTGATTCAAGCACGGCTCTACGATCTCGGCGCCTATCCGGGCGCCGTCGCCTCGAAATCCCGACGGGATCGAGTCTATGGCCTGCTGATCACCCTCGACGATCCCCGTCTGTTGCAGCGGATCGATCGCTACGAAGACTATTTCCACCATGATCTCGAAGGTAGCGAATTCATGCGCGTTCGCGTTCGTGCGCAGCGCCGGGGATCGCGCCGGCCCATCCGCTGCTGGGTCTATCTCTATAACGGCGACGTCTCGGATAAGCCCCGCATCCCCGGGGGAGACTACTTGAAGTTTCGGGTTTCGAATTGAAAAGCTGGGGGAACCTTTCAATGTGTAAGTATCATCCAACTCTAAACTCTAAACCCGAAACTTTCTTTATCGCTCGAACAGCGCCATGCACTCCACATGGGTGGTATGGGGAAACATGTCCATCACCCCCGCGCTGCGCAAACCATAGCCGTGGCGGTGCACCAGCTCCGCGGCATCGCGGGCCAAGGTGGCGGGATTGCAGGACACATAAACGATGCGCGACGCGCCCAGGGCACCTATGCGCCGCACCGCCTCCAGGGCGCCGGTGCGCGGCGGATCGAGCAGGATCTTGTCGAAACCCGTCTCGGCCCACGGCCACAGGTCATCGGGGACATCCAGGTTGGCGGCATGGAATTCAGCGTTCGTAATGGCATTGCGGGCGGCGTTGTCCCGGGCGCGCTGCACCAACCCTGGGTCGCCCTCCGCGCCCACCACGGCGGCGGCGTGGCGGGCGATGGGGAGCGTGAAATTCCCCAGCCCGCAGAACAGATCCAGCACCCTCTCCTCCGAACCCGGCTGGAGCAATCCCAGGGCCTGCTCCACCATGAGCAGATTCATGGCGCCGTTGACCTGGGTGAAATCGGTAGGCTGAAATTCAATATCCACTTCATATGTCGGCAAGCGGTAATGCAGGCGGGCGTCTTTTGGCCATAAAGGCGCGACGCTGTCGGGGCCGGCGGCTTGCAGATAGATGTAGAAACCATGGCGCTCACCGAAGGCGCGCAAGGCGGCGCGGTCCGCCTCGTCCAAGGGCACGAGGTGACGAAACACCAGGGCCACCGCCTCATCGCCCGCCGCCACCTCGATCTGAGGGATATGCCGGTAGACGCTCAGGCCGCGCAGCAGCTCACGCAACGCCAGCAGATTTTCACCCACGACGGGATGCAATACCTCGCAATGGCTGATATCCGCCAAAAAGGCGCTGCGGCGCTCGCGAAAACCCACCAGCATCGCCTGTTTCTTCTCCACGTATTTGGCGCCGAGCCGCGCCCGACGCCGGTAGGCCCAATAGGGTCCGGTCAAGGGCGGCAGCACCTTCCCGGGCACCACCTCTCCGATGCGCCGCAAGTTTTCCAGCAGCATCTCCTCTTTCAAATGGATCTGGGCCGAGGGGGCTACATGCTGCAGGCTGCAGCCGCCGCATGAGCCAAAATGGGGACATTGGGGGGCGACGCGGTCCGGTGAAGCCGTGATGACCTCGACCATCTCCCCTTCGTCATATCGCCTGTGCCGGGCGCGATAGACAAACGACACCGCTTCTCCGGGCAGCACGCCATCGATGAAGGTGGCCTTGCCGTCGACATGGGCGACACCGCGACCGTCATGGGCCAGGGAATCCACCTGGGCGTGGAAAGACTCGGTAGGCAGGGACTTGCGATTGCGGCAGGACATTAATCGGTTTCAG
>CAZOTG010000291.1:0-3560 GCA_964582585.1 uncultured Chromatiaceae bacterium
TCGGCTTCGCTACTGCAACATGAAATACTGGCCGATGTCGGCTCTGGGTCAAAAGGCGACATCGCGCACCGTCTGCGTCACGTCCGCTTTACTCCCGAAATCGACCGCAAAAGCGGACATCACCCGGCGCGGCCGCGCGATTGGTTTCTAACGTTGCTGCCGATAGTCGCGATTATCGGAAGTTACTCGTCCTCGCCCCCGGGGCAGATTTCAGCCCAGAAGTCCCCTTTTGCGGTCTCACTCTGCCGCCGTTTAGAAGCCGTCGAGCGCCTATTTGGGCCGGGAGCCCGTCTCGATAGGCCTGGCGAAGTTGCGCCAAGTTGGATCGATACCGCCGCTTCAAGCCCTGCCGCTTCCTGCCGCAATGTCGCCGCCGCGCGGCCGCGGACTCCGCGGAATTGCTGCCGCAACTCATGCATCACATCTCGCCGCGGAAGATCAAAGCGGGCGGCAAGGCTTCGCGGGTTCGCGCGGAAATTCGCTCGCTGATACCGGGGCGGGCGATGCGCGCTTTTATCAATCCGGAATGTCGACGCCGCGCATCAGGGTCGGCCCAGTGCGCCTGCGCGCTGTCGCGCTGGCGGGCGACGATTTCAGGCGTTCTTTGATATTTCCCGCAGCGGCCATGGCGTGGCATCACGATCCCCTCTCGGATTCACGTGATGCATACCCTACGCGGCTGCGCACGCGGGGCGATTGCCGTAGCTCCCGCGGGCCCTCGATGATCCGCCGCAATGCTTCTTCACATTCATTGCGCAGCCAGCGATTGCAATTTGCCGAGATTCGGAGCGGCCTCGGGTAGACTCCCGCGGCGATCCCGCGATAGACCGTCGCCGCGTGCAACGGTCTCGTGCCGCCGAAAAAATGGCGAACGGCTTCGATATCGAGCAAATCCGGTCCATTTGTGATTGTGGCCCCGGCGGCCGACTCCGGAGCGTCCTTGGAAGGCCCTGCCATTTTTGCTTCTCCATGCTGATACAAGCGATACGCTGCATGGGAAAATAGCTACGCCTGTGCGCTGCCACGCGGGAGGGATCGTGGCAAAATGTTTTCCGCAGATTCGACGGGACTGCCGGCATGGCCTTAGGGGCCCAATTGGGACCGGCACGCGACCTAAATTCTCTGGCGAATGGTATTTACGGCCCACTTGAATTCAGGATGACGTTTTTTAATTTTTCTCGCTACCTCGATATGTTTAAGCCCTGGCTTGTCCTTTCGAATGTCCTCAGCGATTTCTCGCATTCGCTGTATTATTTCTGGCCGATTTGACTTAGCCCGACGAGCCGCAGCCCCTGCCACTGAGCCATTCTTCTGCTTTTCGGCAGATCGAATTCTATTGCAAGCTTCTTCTGAAACGAACCGCAAGATATCAGCGCGAAGCATATCGACCGCACCACGCAATTCAAAATAACCGGCATCCCGGTCCCAAATCGTCCGCACCTTCTGCATGCCGATGAACAAATCGCAACATTGATCGAGGCTGAACGGCGCCTTCGCGATCTCGATTGCGAGCCCCTTGAATCCTTCAGGCACTTTGAAAGTTGCGCTTGCGAAACCGAAGGCCAATTCCCGCGCCATTTTATCCAGCGCGTCGAGCGCGTCGAATATGCCGGTGAGCCCAGGCGATGGTTGAATCCCGTCCTTTCGTTCAGCAACTTCTAGTCTCCAGAGCATGAATCCCACGACGCCGTGCTTTTCAGCCTTTTCCATGACAACGCGTTTTCCGTGCTCGCAAATGATTTGGCCGGATTTGCTCATTACACCGCCCTGCGTATCATAGGCACGAGCTGCGCCCCGCCGCTCGCGGTGATAGCAAGTAGCCGTTCCGCCCAAAGTCTGAGCGCCTCGCGTCTTTCTCGGTCATAAGTATATTGGCAATACACCGAAAGCGTCACGCCAGCTCTTGTGGTGGTTCGGTGATTGGCCACGTGGCCCAAGATAATTGGCGGGACGCCGAGTCGCGCCATACCAGTGAGCGCGGTGCGCCTCAAATCATGCGCGGACCACGATGCGATACCAAAGCGGCCGTACGGCCGGTCTTTTGTGACCTCGTTTGCTCGCAATATGGCCCGCGCCACCACCCGTGGGGCTAACGAGCCGTCGCCGCAAGGGAAGATTGGCCCGCCTGGCGGCGCAGCTTCCATCGCCTCTTTGATAATGGCGATTGCCAAATCCGTAAGCGGAACGATATGCGGGAAACCGTTTTTGGTACGCGAGCCGGGCAGCCGCCACTCGCACGCGCCGAAATCAAGCTCGGCCGCGGCCATGCCCGCAACTTCACCCACGCGCTGTGCGGTTACCAGGCAAAGCCGCACAATGCGTTGGCAATGCAGGGACCGCGGCAGCGCCGACGGCAGCCCCTGCCAGAGTATCCTTATTTCGTCGTCGGTAAGGACGCGGTCGCGCGTGCTCGGTTCTGCTGGTTTGCCCACCCCGTCAAGCGGATTTCGCTCCAGATATTCGTTCTCGACGGCCCAGCGGACCATCGCGCGCACATCCTCGAACACCCGCGTGGCCTCGATCTTTTTGCCGCGTCGCAGGATCGCATCGGTGACATTGCGCACATCGCGACGCCGCAGCTCGGCAAGTTTTACTTCGCCTATGATGGGAACCACGTTTTTGTTCAGGCGGCGCGCGATCTCTCGTTTACTCCGGAGCGCCGCTTTTTCCGGATCGGCAAGGTAGGCCAATACGAGTGCTTCTATCGTCATTCCGGCGGTAGCCTGGCCCGCCAAAACGAGCCGGGGGTCCTGGGCCCCGCATCGACATGGGCCCTCGCCTCCTGTGCCTTTCCCCGGGCCCCTGCAAGGCTGGTCGCCGGATAAGTCCCCAATGTCGCCCGGGCACGCTTGCCGTCTCGCGGCGACGTGAACAGGAGGGACCAACTCCGGTGGCCCGTTTCCGTCACGCGCAGCGCGAGCCCCTTAATGATGGCGTCGAAATAGTCCGTCCGTACCCCGAGGGGCTTGGCCGTGGCACAAAAACGATCGGTCAGAGCGATGCGCGGCATGACGTACTCCCCAAGAAAGTTGGTCGCACGCAACGCAATTCCGTACCCCGTGGGTACGGGTGCACGCGCTTGCTTGCAAGACGCTGCCGGCCCCTGCGTACGAAAGAACTATTTTCATCCACAGTTTCCGCATGTTACATTTCGCAGCGTCTCGCACCGGGTTGCAGCGAAACGCGATTGAAGCCACTGTTAACCGGTTGGTCGCTGGTTCGAATCCGGCCCGGGGAGCCACGCTTTTTCCGATTTCGAGGCAGTGCCAGTTCGCGTCCCTCGATTCGATCGCAGTAAGCCGGCCACCGTGCCATGACTCCCTCGACAATGACTCCCTCGACAATGACCCCCTCCACCAGCCCGCTCACCACCGACCTGTACGAGCTCAACATGGTCCAGGCCTATCTGGACTGCGGCGAGGATAATGTGGCGGTGTTCGAATTCTTCGTGCGGAAGCTGCCGGCACGGCGCGGTTTTCTGCTGGCGGCCGGGCTTGAGGACGCGCTCGGCTATCTGGAGACGCTGCATTACTCGGACGCCGAGATCGCCTGGCTCAAGG
>CAZOTG010000292.1:0-3532 GCA_964582585.1 uncultured Chromatiaceae bacterium
TTTGCCGGCAAGACTGCGCTGTATTGGGCGGTGGAGCGCGGATATAACGACGTGGTGAACCAGCTGTTGGAGCATGGCGCCAGTCCAAACGTCGCTAACACCGCTGGTCAGACACCGTTAATGGAGGCATCCAAGAACGGCAACGCCGATGTGGTGCGGGCTTTGGTATCGCATAATGCCGATCTTAATGCCAAGGAAGGTGATGAAGGTTTGCCGGGTACCCTGGACGTGTCGGCGGGTACCGGTATGACCCCATTGATGTTGGCGGTGGTGGGCAATCAATTTTCGGTTGCCAAAATCTTGTTGCAGGCGGGCGCCGACATCTCGTTGCGCAACCGCGGCGGCAACGACGCCTTGGATTTGGCTGAAAAGGGCGGCAACTCGGATATGATCAGTTTGCTGCGCGGCCCCACCGTGGCATCGGGCCAGTGATTGGTGGACAGAGGGCTTTGACCTAGGATAAGCAGTGATACGTCGTATTCAGCAGTTCTTCAACGAGCGTATTCAGTCCCGGGCGCATGCGGATCGGCAGGGCGGTGAGCAGGCGGTAAGGCTCGCCACCGTTGCCTTGCTGGTCGAGGTCACCCGCGCCGATTACCACGTCGAACAGTCCGAGCGGCGCGCGGTGGTGGACGGGGTCAGGGACCTGTTCGGCCTGAGCCACCAGGAAACCGATGAGCTGGTGGCCTTGGCGGAAGAAGAAGTGGACGGCGCGGTGTCGCTGTATCAGTTCACGCAGTTGGTGGACCGGGAGTTTTCCCAGGAGCAAAAGGCGCAGGTCATCGAGATGATGTGGCGGGTGGCCTTCGCCGATCTCAACAAGGACCATCACGAGGAATACCTGGTGCGCAAGGTCGCAGATCTGCTGCACGTGCCGCACACCACCTTCATCCGCACCCGACACAACGTGGAAATGGAACTGGCGAAGAAATCGTCATAGTATTTTCTCGGCGCACGGTATCCCGATGCGCGTGAAAGCAGGTGTCATTTCGAGCGTCAGCGAGAAATCTTATTTTCACGGTGCTTCCGTAGCGAAGAGTCGCAAGATTTCTCCCTTCGGTCGAAATGACGGTGCAATAAGGTGTATCTTCCTTGGGCTATAAATCACTGGATTTTTTAGCCACACGCGCATAATCTGGAATGGCGAATCACTCGCGGCTCGTGCGTCTTGGCGGTGGAATTTCATTTGTGGTGGGAGCGACCCATGGAACGCGATCTGGCCCGGCAATTTCTCCATGATATGACCCTCGCCCGCTTCTTCGAGCAGGCGGCCGCCGAGCAGTACGCCCAGGGCAATATCGCCGGTTTCCTCCATCTCTATCCCGGCGAGGAGGCGGTGGCGGTGGGTTCGTTGCGCGCCGCCGATCCCGGCGACTATGTGGTCTCCACCTATCGCGAACATGTCCACGCCCTGATGCGCGGCGTCCCGCCCGGAGCGGTGATGGCGGAACTGTTCGGGCGTAGCGGCGGCTGCGCCGGCGGTTATGGCGGCTCCATGCACCTGTTCGACGTCGAGCGCCGCTTCCTCGGCGGCTACGCCATCGTGGGCGAGACCTTTCCCGTGGCCGTGGGCGCGGGCTATCGTCTGGCCATGACCGACAGCCGCGACGTGGTGTTATGCTACTTCGGCGACGGCGCCGTCAATCAAGGTACCTTTCACGAATCCCTCAATATGGCGGCCATGTGGAAGCTGCCGGTGTTGTTTCTGTGCGAGAACAACCATTATCAGATCGGTACCGAGATCCATCGCCACTCCGCGGTGCCCGAGATCCACAAGCGCGCCTGCGCCTACGGCATGGAGGCGCGGCGGGTGGACGGCATGGACGTGGAGGCGGTGTACCAGGCGACGCGCCAGGCCCTGGAGCATGTGCGCGATGGCCTCGGCCCTTATCTTCTGGATTGCGAGACCTATCGTTTCCGCGGCCACTCCATGGCGGACAGCGCCGCCTATCGCTCCGCCCTGGAGATGGAGGCGTTGCGCGCCCGCGACCCGCTGTTGCTGTTCCGCCGTCGTGTCGAGGAGGCGGGCTGGTTGAGCGGAGAGGAGATGACGGCGGCGGAGGAGCGCGCCCAACAGGCGGTGGACGAGGCCGTAGCCTTCGCCGCCGACAGCCCGCCGCCCCAGGACTTGTACAAGGACGTGTACTGCGGGCCCATGGATCTCTATCGGGGTGCACCGTGAGCAAGCATGACCGTCCGAAGAACGCAGGCACCCTCGGCATTGCCCAGGCCGAGCCGGAGCTCATGACCTGGCAGGCCATGAACATCGCCCTGGACCGGGCCATGGCGGCGGACGAAGCGGTATTCATGCTGGGCGAGGACGTGGGTCTGTTCGGCGGCAGCTATCGGGTCACCCAGGGCCTCTACGCCAAGTACGGCGAATGGCGGGTGCGGGACACCCCTATCTCCGAGAACAGCTTCACCGGCCTGGCGGTGGGCGCGGCCTTGGCGGGCGCCCGGCCGGTGGTGGAGATCATGACGGTGAATTTCGTCCTGCTGGCCCTGGACGCCATCGTCAACATGGCGGCCAAGCTGCGCTACATGTCGGGCGGGCAGTTGCGGGTGCCGGTGGTGATTCGCATGCCGGGCGGGGTGGCCAAACAGCTGGGCGCGCAGCACTCCCAGCGTTTGGAACACACCTTGATGAATGTCCCGGGATTGCGCATCGCCGTTCCCGCCACGCCGCAGGACGCCTATTGGCAGTTGCTGCAGGCGGTACGGGACGACGACCCCATCGTCGTCCTGGAGCATGAGCTGCTGTACTTCGCCAAGGGCGCCTTCGATGTCCACGCCGCGCCGCCGCCCCTGCACAGCGCCGCGGTGCGGCGTGAGGGACAACATATCACCTTGATCGCCTGGTCGCGCATGGTGGCGGTGTGTCTGGAAGCGGCGGCGCAGCTGGCCAAGGAAAACATCGAGGCGGAGGTGATCGATCTGCGCAGCCTGCGGCCCATCGACCTGCCGGCGCTGCAGGCCTCGCTGGCCAAGACCCATCGCGCCCTGATCGTGGAAGAGGATTGCCGCTTCGCCGGCGCGGGGGCGGAGATCGCGGCGGCCTTGAGCGAGGCGAGCTTCTTCGACCTGGAACAACCCGTTGCCCGGCTGGCAGGGGCCGATGTGCCGACGCCGTATAACGGCGCGCTGGAAGCGGCGTCTATCCCCGACGAACAACGGGTGGCGTCGGCGGTGCGAGAGTTGTTTCAGGGTGCGGATAAGCCGCGCGCTTGAGTGCCGGACGCTTAGAGTTTTTCCTTGCCTTCCAGCTTCGCTTGCTGCTTGAGTTCCTTGAGGCGGGCCTCGATGCGTGATGTATTGTAAATATCATCCTTATCCGTGATGCGCAGCGCCCGATTGAGATGTTCGATGGCGCTTAGGGTTTGGCCGTTGAGATAATCATATTCTGCCAACGCCTGTAGGGATTCAATGGGCGAACCGGCATCGTTATCCGCCTCTGCCAGCAGCTTGTAAAGCAGCGGTTTGGGATCGCGATAGCGCAGATAATCTTGCAGCAATGACCGCGCCGCCTTCGCTT
>CAZOTG010000293.1:0-3494 GCA_964582585.1 uncultured Chromatiaceae bacterium
TCGAGAGTTGCAGACCGATCGAGCGATTAATGCTGTCCGTCGAATAACTCGCGGGGCCGCTGGTGAATATGGACGCGGAGTTCTTGCTGAAATTGCCCACCATGTTGATCGTAGGATAGTGCCCGGCGCGGCCACGTTCGACTTCTCGCGATGCAATCGCCAGCGCCGCTTGCTGTGCGCGTACCGCGAAATTCTGGTCCTCGGCGCGGCTTATCCACTGCTCCATCGCATTGGGCTGCGGCGGGCTGAGTTGGACCGCGTGCCGGAGCGGGGTCAGCCGCTCGGGAAACTTTCCGATGATCTGCTGCAGCGTGCTTTTCTTGATCTCGAGGTCGCTTTGCGCGGCGATTTCCTGGCTGGTGGCGAGGTCGAAACGCGCCAGCGCCTCGTGCGTGTCGGTGATGGTGGCAGTGCCTACCTCGAAATTGCGCTTGGCCTGCGCGAGTTGCTCGGAGATCGCGGCCTTCTGCGCCTGGATGAAGGCCAGGTTGTCCTGTGATGCGAGCACATCGAAATAAGCCTGGGCGACGCGCAGGATCAAATCCTCGGCCGCCTTCCCGAAGACGGCTTCGGTCTCGGCCACCTTGAAGCCCGCTTCCTTGTACTCCATCATGGCTTGCCAGTTGAACAAAGGCTGCGTCAGCGTTACACCGTAGGTGTTGGTGTTGCCGTTGCGTGTCGAGGGCGGCAGCGTGGTGCTGCGGAACGACATGCCGATGTAGTTCATCTGCGTGGACGCGTTGGCGACAACCTTCGGCAGCATTTGAGCCATACCCTGCGGCAGGCTTTCGCGGCCGGCGTCGCGCGCGGCGCGCGCCGAGGCATATACCGGGTCGTTGGCGCGCGCCTCGCGGTAGGTCTGCAGCAGATCAGCCGCAAACAGCGGTCGGCTGAATACAAGAATACCCAGTAACAGCGCGTGTCGTCTCACGGCAGGCTCAATATCTGGGCATGTTGGGCTCGACTTGGTCGGCCCAGGCACTGACCCCGCCCTGCAGGTTGTACAGACTGGAAAAGCCCTTGCGCTCCAGGAACAGGCCCACCTGGAAGCTGCGCACGCCGTGATGGCAGATCACCACGGTATCGGTCCCCGGATCCAGGTCCTGCGCTCGCGCCGGGATCGTATTCATCGGCGCCAGCATCGACCCCTCGATGCGGCAGGTGCGGAATTCCCAGGGCTCGCGCACGTCGAGCAGGACCGGCGGCTTGCGCGCGCGATCAGCCAGCCATTGCTGCAGCAGCTGCGGCGTGATCTGCGTCATGATCAGAAGCTGAAGCGCTCGCCTGCGAGCGCGTTGCTGAGCGGCGCGATGCGCGTTTCCAGCAGGTCGACGGAGCTATAAACCCCTTCACCGGTGCAGGTAATCAAGCGTGCTGCCATTACCGGCGGGTCGCCGACCACGGCGAACAGGCGTGCGCCGGTTTTCATCTGCTGCAACAGTTGCTGCGGCAGCACCGGGGTCGATCCGGTGAGCACGATGACGTCGTAGGGCGCGTGCTTGGTCCAGCCGCGCGCCGCGTCGCCGAGTTCAACGGTCACATTGGCCACGCCGGCGCCGTTGAGCTTGGCCTCGGCCGATGCTTTGAGGTCCGGCTGGATTTCCACGCTGTACACATGCTGCGCGCGGCGCGCGAGCAGCGCCGTGAAATAGCCGGAACCGGTGCCGACTTCCAGCACCTGATCGGTCGGTTTCACCGCCAGTTCCTGCAACACGCGCGCCTCCAGCTTGGGCGGCCACATGTGCTCGCCCAGGCCGATGGGGATTTCCATGTCGGAGAAGGCGAGCATGCGGTATGCGGCAGGCACGAAATCCTCGCGCTTTACCGCGTAGAGCAGGTCCAGTACGTTCTGGTCCAGTACCTCCCACGGGCGGATTTGGTGTTCGATCATATTCAAACGGGCTTGTTCGACGTTCATGGCAGCTCGACTCATGCAGGTTATTTGGCGAGCGCAAATTCTACCATCGTTTGCAACGCTTCCCTGTGCCCCTTGTCACATAGGTGGACCGCCCAGGCCGGCGGGGCGGCAGTGCCCCGGTGAGCGCCGCCGATTGCAAAGCCTGGGCGATTGCGGTACCTTGACTGCCTGACGTTAGGGGTCCTGCGCGCAGAGTTGAAAGCTGTCGTGCGGGTGAGAGAGTCCCTTTGAACCTGATGCGGATAATGCCGCCGCAGGGAAGCGTAAGCAGACCTCCCTCCTGCCATCGCCCCTCCGGTCAATAGGAGCGAACCATGAATGCCAACCCGAAATTCATCGCCGCCACCGCGCACGTCGACGACGCTGCGGTGCAGCCTTTGCCGAACTCGCGCAAGGTGTATGTGCAAGGCAGCCGGCCGGACATCCAGGTGCCGATGCGCGAGGTAAGCCAGGCCGATACGCCGGCTTCCTTCGGTGCTGAGAAAAATCCGCCCATCTATGTTTATGACACCTCCGGCCCCTACACCGAGCCGGGCGCGAAAATCGACATCCGCAACGGTCTTGCGCCGCTGCGCGCCAAATGGATAGAGGAGCGCGGCGATACCGAGGCGCTTGCCGGGCCCACGTCGAAATTCGGCGTCGAGCGCCTGCGCGATCCCGGGCTGGCCGAACTGCGCTTCAACCTGCAGCGCAAGCCGCGCCGCGCCAAGGCCGGCATGAACGTGTCGCAGATGCATTACGCGCGCCGCGGCATGATCACGCCGGAAATGGAATACATCGCCATCCGCGAGAACCTGAATCGCCGGCAATACATCGAGAACCTGCGCAGTTCCGGACCCATGGGCGCCAAGCTGGCCGAACTCATGGCGCGCCAGCATCCGGGCCAGTCCTTCGGCGCCGCCATCCCCGAGGAGATCACGCCGGAATTCGTGCGCGATGAAGTGGCGCGCGGGCGCGCCATCATCCCGGCGAACATCAACCACCCGGAGTCCGAGCCGATGATCATCGGGCGCAACTTCCTGGTGAAAATCAACGCCAACATCGGCAATTCGGCGCTGGGTTCGTCGATCGGCGAGGAAGTCGAGAAAATGACCTGGTCGATCCGCTGGGGCGGCGACACGGTGATGGACCTCTCCACCGGCAAGGACATCCACGAGACGCGCGAATGGATCATCCGCAACGCGCCGGTGCCCATCGGCACCGTGCCTATCTACCAGGCGCTGGAAAAAGTCGACGGCAAGGCCGAGGAGCTCAACTGGGAAATGTTCCGCGACACCCTGATCGAGCAGGCCGAGCAGGGCGTGGACTATTTCACCATCCACGCGGGGGTGCTGCTGCGCTACGTGCCGCTCACGGCCAAGCGCTTGACCGGCATCGTCAGCCGCGGCGGCTCGATCATGGCCAAGTGGTGCCTGGCGCACCACAAGGAGAGCTTCCTTTACACTCATTTCGAAGATATCTGCGACATTATGAAGGCCTACGATGTCGCCTTTTCGCTCGGCGACGGCCTGCGGCCCGGCTCGATCTACGATGCCAACGACGAGGCGCAGCTGGGCGAGCTGAAGACGCTGGGCGA
>CAZOTG010000294.1:0-3489 GCA_964582585.1 uncultured Chromatiaceae bacterium
TCCGGTACTGGCTGATTTCAGGTCATTACCGAAAACCCATCACGTTCTCTGAAAACCGGCTTGAAGATGCAAAACGATCACTAAAACGGCTCGATTCCTGCGTCAATTCGCTGATTCACATTAAACCGGTCGGATCGCCCTTTCCCGAACTGGATCAGTTATTGTATGACATTAAGCAGGGGTTCGTCAGTGCCATGGATGATGATCTCAACATATCGGCAGCCATGGCATCCATATTTAAAAATGTCAAAAAGATTAACATTCTGGTTTTTGAAAAGCGATTGAATCCGGACGATGCTTTGAAAATTTTAGATGCGTTTCGCAATCTGGATATTGTCCTTAAAATTTTTGATTTTGAAGATGCCGTTCATGATCCTGAAGTGAAACGCCTCATCAAGGAAAGAGAACAGGCCAGGCTGGAAAAAAACTACCCTCTTGCCGACAGCATCCGGGACCAGCTCAAGGCACGGGGGGTTATCCTTAAAGACCCCAAAATAGCGAATTAGCGTCTGAACGGAAAGTTATGTTCAGGCAAAATCCGAATATCGAATATCGAAATCTTTGCCCTGTTAAATAAATCAAAGATTTAATGCAAAACATGATTTAACAATTTAACGAAATCGGAAAAACAACCATGAAACCAATTTACTTTCCCTTTACCTATATTCCTGAATCCGTTGGAAAGGATCTGGCTGCCTGCTTCGGACAAATTACGGTGTATCAGATTTCCGGCGAAAAAGTACCGGAAGACATGCAAAACCTTGTCGAAGATGGCATCCTCGACGTACGCATTCCCATGGAGATCAACAGCGAGCTGCTCGATAAAATCCATCACGACTACCGGGTCTGGATGGATACCCATCAGGGAACCGAAATCGCTTTTTTAAAGACAATGGTCCATAAAATCCCATATTTTGACGAAAATGCGTCTTCGCAAATCAGGGCGGAGATCAAAAAAACCACCCGACAGACCCCAATCCCAAAAAAACCAGACTCCCTGTTTAATGCGGGATTATTTCTTCACATGGCCCAGGAATATGACCTTCAAAATGAAAGACTGTCTCGAGATTTAAGGGATATCGACACCATGGAAGCGGATTTTATGAAAGACCTCAAAGGAGAAGAGGAAGACGTTCAATCCCGTGCCATGAAGCATAGACCAATTGAGATACAGGATCCGGGCCGCTACATGACGGCTGAGCGACTAGCGGCTTGGACATCTTTTATGCTGAAGGACCCTCAAGATTCCGAAGTGTTTATCACCACCAGCCGCGCCGTAATTGAACACATTATCGACATTTGGCCTGAAACAAAACAGATCAACCGTGTCGATGCCGTCTCTTTGGGAGGTGAGCAAGATGATGCGTGGGCAAGCTGGCGGCGTGAATTCATGAAGTCTCTTGAAATGCTGGCCATCCAATCCCGGCCTGCCGGTGTGGATGACCTGATGCCTCCCCCTGAAGTTTCCGGAAGTGAAACGAACTTTTCTCTCATACTCTACGTGGTACCCGACAAAACGCCCCGTGAATGTTTTGCCGGCTTTATCGATACCGATGCGCTCCGTGATGATTCGGCTAAAACGAGCTCCCGCATGACCAACACACTCATCGGCATAGTTGAAGAGAACTGACATTACGGAAGTCATAATTATGGTTTGGATGGGGTGATCGAACCGGGCTGTTTTTTTGGGCCACTGGCGGGCGGCGGCAAGTGGCCTTTTTGGGGCGCATTGGATTGCGTTCCCGCTCCGGGCGGCCGACTCGTGGCGGGTTGTTTCGGCGGGGCCGTCACCTAGGAAAGCGCTTTTCCAATCCTTCCAACTGCTTGGACACGCTGATATGAAGGGCGCTGTAAGCCTTTTCAAGAGATGTCTCCATCACTGCAGTTTGGCCTTCACTCATAATGATGCGCTGCAGTTCGGGTATCTTAACCCGCGACGTGGCTTTAAGATAGACCGGTTGAATGAAAAGAATGCTCTTTTCGATGGGTAAGATGATCATTTTGCCTCTCACGACCGACGATCCGGCCTGATCCCAAAGGGTGAATTGCTGGGCGATGTCCGGGTCCTGGTGGATCAAGGCATTGATCTGGTCGGGTCCGTAGACCAGTTCGCCTTTGGGGAAATTATACAAAATGATTCTGCCGTAATTGGGATCGTCGCATCCCGCGATGGCCAAGGCCCTCAAATTGTCCCTGCCTTTGGGAAACATGGGCAGCAGCAGCAGAAAATCGAGCCGGCTGTGATCGATCAAGTCCAGGGTCAGATAATAGGGTTTTGTCGGCAGTGCATTTTTACCCTCCATGTTCGCCGCATAGGTCCAGACATCCTCCTGCTGGAAGAAAACCTGGGGATCGGTTTGATGGTACTTGGCATAAATGGCCATTTGAATGTCGAAAACATCTTTTGGGTAGCGCACGTGGGGCTTGAGTTCAGCCGGCAATTGCGATTTATCTTTAAACAGCCCCGGATAGATACGCTCGTAAGCCCGGATGATGGGGTCTTTTTGGTCGTACACATAAAAGTCGACGCTGCCGTTGAAGGCGTCGACCACGATTTTTACGGAATCGCGAATATAGTTCAAAGAAGAACCCCCGGATTTATAAGGCGCGGAGTCCGGATACCACGGCGATGTCGTGAACGCATCGACGATCCAGTAAATCCCTTTGGACGTCACCGCCACATAAGGCGTATGATCCAGTTTGAGATACGGCACCATGTATTTGATGCGATCAACAATATTGCGTCTTATGAGAATTTTACTGTCCCGTCTGTATTTGGTCATAAAAAATATATTTTTATCCCTAAAATAGTAGGCGAACAGCATTTGTTTAAAAAGCGAGGAAATCGGTATGCCGCCTTCACCCTGGTAGTCGGCCATCACGTTACTGTTGCCTTTGGGATAATCCATTTCGCCGGCCTTGTTGGGGGCGATGGCATAAGGGTAGTTATTCAGGCCATAATAAATCCTTTGCTGAGTAATGTTCAGCCCGTATTGGGATTCGGCAGGAATGTTGTTGAGAAACCATGTCATGGTTTCGCCACCGGTCTGACTGGCCGGCGTCATGACGACGCCTAAACCGTGAGTGTAAGTCAAATGCGTGTTGATCCAGTTTCTTGCCCCGGGGGGTAAGTTGTCGTAATTGACCTCGCGCGGCGAAAGAAACACCTGCTGATAGTTGCCCGTTACCGTGTATCGCCCCACGTTGACGAACGGGAACGTGTAATAGGTGCGCAGTTCCTGGAGCTGCTTGAAAACATAATCCAAGGTTTCCGCATCCCAAACCGGGATATTGCGCAGTACGTTTTTGACCCGGCTTACCTTATAGTTCATCGGAAAGCGTTGATAGGGAAAATCACGAATATCCACATGGATTAGCTTGTAAGCCTCCAGGGTCGCTTGAATGTTTTTGGCGATGTAGGGTTTCTCTTTATTCACCTCATTGGGTTTGACAATGTAGGTTTGGATCAATTGCGGCAGATAGGTTGTA